>JAXJVI010000157.1:0-1954 GCA_036308615.1 Acutalibacteraceae bacterium
ATGTATATCTATTCGTAAGAATAATAAAATACAACAGTTTAACAAAAAAAGACAAATCCGAACCCGTCTCCAACAGGGAGAAGGTTCGGATTATCTTCGCTTGTCCTATGTGTATAAAAAAGATTTTTTTCGGCGTATTTGCGTCAGGGACTTGAACCCCCGAAATTATTTCATTGTTTTAAAAATCTAAATGCTGATAAAACAATCCTTACATTTCATCAAGCTTGGCTGTAATCAGCGAAAAAGCACTTTATTGATTTCGTTTTGCAAATTTTCCAAGAATCTTCCCGCGTGAGAGCCATCTATCTGCGTGTGGTGGAACTGGAATGAAATCGGCAACTCATACCGCAAATCTTTTTTTCGGTATCTGCCCCAACTGATGAATGGATTGTTGAAGATACCGCTATTCATGCCGATGACGCCGTCAAGTTCGGTTTCAATGACTGCCGAGGTGCCGATGACCATATTGTTGTCAGACAAGTCCTTGTTATCACAATTCTCGATGACCCAAGAGGTGTTTTCAAGATAATTGTGATTAAATAAATCCAAATCTGCCGCGTAAGGAATATCGCAGTAATTGATCTCCCCAAGCTTGTTGCTCACAATCACGCTGACGGCGATCGTATCATATTGCAGCAGCTTTTCACCGACAGGGAGCGTGTAGAATTCCTCAGTGCCGACAGCGGCTTTCGCAATACAATAACAAAGCAGCATATTGAATTTCAGATTTTTCTTCCTGCTGACTGTAAGCAGATTTGTCACGTCGAGCGTTTTGAAAAAAGTCACCATCGGGTTCGGCGCTTTCATCCAAAGCTTATACGCCGTTGCTCTCGAACTGTCTTTCGGATCAATTTCTTTTGGCATGATTTACCTCTTTTCACGCTTTTTTGATCGGGTGCCGAATCACGGTTTTCAGCTTTTCGGGAGCGACCTTTCGCGCGTCGCTGAGATATATCTCGTGGTGCATCCGCACGTCGGTGATGTCAAGCGCATACCCTTGACTTTCCGCATATTCGTGCATAAGCGCAACGGTTGCGGGTTCGTCGTCATAAGAACCGATGTGCATACACTGCACGCACAAGCCCTCGTCGTAAGTGAAAAACTCGACCTTTGAAAAATCGGTTTTCTTCTTCCTTGTCGCTTCTTCGATCGCCCAGTCACAATCCGCTTTTGTCACGAAATCGGGCAGGCGGATAACGGATATCCATTTGAAGCTCTCTTTATGGGCATAGTCGATGTCCGCACTGCCGTCCTGCCACCAAAAGCCTTCGAGCGGTGGCACGACATAGTCGAAGTAACCGTCAATTTGGTGATCGCCCTTTTTGCTCATTTTAATGGTGTATGCGATACCGTACAGCAGACCGATCGCCTGCTTATATGCGCCGTCCTCCGCGTTTGGATCGCCCTCTCCGCGCACCGCGATAAAGTTCATTCGCGGCACGGTAACAATGGAGGGTTTGTTTTTCGGCATATAGAATTCCTTGCATTCTTTTTTGTAGTCAAAAGGCATGACAATCACTCTTTTCTATTTAACACCTATTATTACTGTGCGACTCTCCAAAATCGCCGCGACTGTCGCGACAGCGCAGACAAGCGGAGCGGTGTATCGTATGTTGATGATTGGAACTGTAAAGGGGAGTATAAACAACAACGCTCCGGTGACCTTATTGATAACGGAATGAACCGCTGTCAGCGTGTGGCGGCGGACGAATCCGATTACTATATTGACAAGCTTTATCAGCGTGATTACACCGACCCAACCAATCACCCATAAAGGCAGTTCAAGTATTGGCAGGAGCTTTATCAATATAACTGCGGCAAAAACGATATCGGCAAGGGTATCGAGCTTTGCGCCGAATTGGGTTGCGGTATTTGTTTTCCGTGCGATAAAACCGTCTAAGATATCGGATAATCCGGCGGCTGCGTAGAGTACATAGAACGGCAGCGACAAGGG
>JAXJVI010000158.1:0-2587 GCA_036308615.1 Acutalibacteraceae bacterium
GTAAAAATCGCGGCTGATTTTACGGCGGAAAGCATCAGGCTCACAAAAGAAACACCCGGCTCAAATTGGTACGGTGTTGATTTTGAAAGAGTCCTGCCTCATTTGATAGAAAGGATCGATGCCAAATGACAGAAAAAACTACAATGAACAAAGCGTCGATTTATCTTCTTTCAATAACCGCTTTGTTTGTTGCTTTAACCTATGTTTTTACTGCATTTGTCAATATTCGCCTTCCGATAGCGGCAAACGGCGGCTTGATCCATCTCGGCAACGTCCCTTTGTTTATCGCGGCGATCCTGTTCGGAAGGAAAGTCGGAGCGATTGCGGGCGGCGTCGGCATGGCATTGTTCGACCTGCTTTCGGGATGGACTCTTTGGGCACCGTTCACTCTGGTTATCGTTGGACTAATGGGATATGTGACGGGCTTGATAGCCGAAAATAAGCAAAAACTCGGTTGGTATGTGATGGCGTTTGCTATTGCCTGCGCAATAAAAGTTGTAGGTTATTACATTGCAGAGGCAATCATTTATCAAAACATTTTTGCGCCGATAAGCTCAATCCCCGGTAATATCCTACAGGTTGCAATTGCTGCGGTAATTGTATCGGTAATCATTATCCCGTTGAGGAAAGCGGTTTCTAAAACAATTCCTTGACAGGTGACAGCATATTGAGTGGGAAGCTCATAAAAATCAAAGAAAACTACACAGAGCTTCTATGCCTCGGCGAGCGCGACGCATGAACTAATCAAACCTTTTGAAACGTTTGCTTTTCCATTAATCTGCTTAAATGGCGTGTTTAAGCTTTTTCTGTATCAAAACAGTAAAGTGTCGATTCTTTTTCTTTACGAAACCGCTTTGTTTATAAAAGCCGGTTGGAACGAATGAAGATGATGCTTTTGGCTGTTACACTTCACAATATCTTCTGCAAGTGCTTTGACGGCAGCAGAGAGGATATTGCGGCGGACGTTAGTGATCAGTAAGCATAGAGAAATCGGTGCAATCAATCAACGAATAAGAAGGTGCGATTAGTATAATTGAATGACAAAGAAAAACGCTGACCTCTAAAGCGCGTTTTCGACATATCTTATATCAATACAGGCAGAAGGAAAATGAAAAAAAGCGAGTTTTTCCTCTGCCTTTTGGTGTTGAGCGAGATTCGACACGTTCTGATTATTTCTTTTTATCGACAACAAATTACGACAGGATAATTATGTAAAATCTGCTATTATTGCTATTAGTGAAGCATTTTACAAATAGTGATAAGGAAAAACTTGCTTTTGAGAGGGAAAGCAAGCGTTACAATCAAAAAACTGCTAATAACGGCGCTGTATGGTCAAATGACTGTGCAGCGCTTTTCTATTCGACAGATTTATGCCTGTTCTTTTGTGATTTTGCTTTTTCGCCCACAAAAGAACAGGATTGCGCAAAAATTCGCGCCCCTCCGCGTTGATTTGAAAACAAAAATTTCAAATCAAACGGAGGAATTCTTTTGTCAATTTACTATTTTGAAAATGAAAACGGCACGTTCTTTTCTGAGGACGGAAAGCGCAGGTTTATCCGTCTGAGCGGAAAAAAGGCGTACCATGCTTTTCGCGATCATTATGGTGATTGCGGTTTCCATTCCCTGCGTTTCCGCGGCGACAAGTGAGCTGACGACCACGAAGAAGGTCAGCTTTACAGCGGAATGCTCCAAGCCCGGTTATGAGTTTTCGGTTTACAAGATCGCAGACCTCAAAATCACAACTAATCCGTATTCCGTTAAGTACGACGTGAAGGTCAGCTCCGGCGAGGTTCAGGCGATGGTCGCGGACGGCAATCTCAGCGACGCGAACAGAGCTAAGATCCTGAACGCGCTCGATAAAGACACCGCGCTTGCCGGTGCAACGATCATCGGCACCTACAAGGTCGATACCGACGGCAGCATCAAGACGTTTTCCAATCTGGCTCAGGGTATCTACTATGTCCGAGCGACTAACTTTCCTTCCGGCGTGAAGAAGGTCACCAATTCCGCTTTCGCGCTCCCTTACTACACTGCCGAAAACGGCTGGGTGTATGACCTTGATACGATCAATCTTGCCGCGAAGGTAGAAGAAGATAACCCCGACATTGAAAAGGAAATCACCAATTCCACAAAAAATAACGTAAACTATACCGACGTATCTATCGGCGATACCGTTGAATTCAAAATCGAATCCTCTGTTGTCGGCGCGGTCAACAATGTTGACGTGCTTGATTTCAAGCTCAACAGCTATGTTGTGACTGACATTATGAGCAAGGGTCTGACACTCGATCAAAAGAGCTTTGCACTCTCCCTCGAAGATGAAAATGACAAAAACCTCGCGGAGATTTCCGCTTCCGATTACACGGTCAATGTTACCGCTGAGGCGGGCAGAGATACCAACTTCACCGTTTCGCTGAAAAAGGATTATCTGCAAAAGCCCGACTTTTACGCAGCCGACCATGTTGCGATCCGCTTTTCGGCAGTTCTGAATAAGTTCGCGACGACCGAGCCCGTCGGTAACCCCAACGAGGCGGTCAAGCTCACCTATACCAATAAGAACGACGTAAAGGGCGAGGTTGACGGCAAC
>JAXJVI010000159.1:0-3127 GCA_036308615.1 Acutalibacteraceae bacterium
ATCCGGTAATCAAGATGGCAATTATTTAATTTGATTTTCTTTCAAGACCGCCATCACTTGTAACAAACAAGGTGATACCTAAACATATTAGAAAAGCACCTGTTGATGTTGAGACCTTATATAAAAGTGCAAGATAGCCTGTCCGTATGGTAATTAATATTAAAATCAGCATAACAATACACTTAAACAGCTTCATTTTAAATCTCCTTTTATGTATTAAAAAAGCCTTATTTCAAGCGGTTTTGTCAGCTGCTCCGCCACAGTCATTCCACTTTGTTTGCCAAGCTTCACCGAAACGCTGGTAATGCACAACCTCGCGCGCGCGCAAAAATTTAAGCGGGTCTATAATATCCGGGTCATCTATAAGCCGCAGCAGGTTGTCGTAGGTGACCCTCGCTTTTTGTTCTGCCGCCAAATCCTCGTGCAGGTCGGTAATCGCGTCGCCCTTTGCCTGTATATATGTCGCAGTCCAGGGAAGACCGGAGGCGGCAACAGGGTATACGGCGTTGGTGTGGTCAACAAAATAGGGGGCAAAGCCGCTTTCCTTTATCTGTTCGGGTGTGAGGTTGCGAGTCAGCTGATGCACCATTGCGCATATCATTTCCATATGCGCCAGTTCCTCGGTACCGATATCCGTAAGCATCCCTTTAATTTCGTTGTAGGGCTGGCTGTAGCGCTGGGTGAGATAGCGCATGGAGGCACCTAATTCACCGTCGGGGCCGCCGTATTGCGTGATTATTATTTGCGCGTATTTGGGATTCGGATTTTTTATCTTTACCGGATACTGGAGCTTTTTTTCATATTGCCACATAATTTATCCCTCCATAAAATCTGCGTCCCACGGCCACGGGCTGTCTAACCATTCCCATCTGCCCGACATCGGAACATCATTTACATTTACAATATACCTACCGTATCTTTGCTCGTACTCGGCAATTAGTTTTGCGCGCTTTTCACGGTATTCGCGCATTAATTCCATAGCGCGGCGGTTAGTGGGGTGGGAATCAAGAAACAGCACAAGCTCATGGAGTGCGAAATCAAGCTCGTATATCCGCTTTTTAAGCGTTGCCTTATCATTCATTGCACATACCTCCTAAAAAAGGCTTGTTAAGATTAGGAAACAAAGTACCTTCATCGTAAGCCTTGTTAAGCGGATAAACGCTGTCAAGCGGCTGCATATTAATAAATACCATTGTAAGCGGGTCGGTGCATACATCACCGGTTTCGTTGTTTACGCATGACCGATCGTCTCTTACAGGCTCAGAGCGCATATTGGAGTCGGCTCTGTAAAACTCGGACATATCGAACATCCTTCTGTCCATAAAATTTGTCTCCCTTCAAAGCCACGAAGACTTTTTTATTGTTGCAAGACGGCGGGGGAGAGTCGTCTCCCGCATATACTGTCTTATAATATTTTATTATGCGGGGGACAAAATGTTACAGTTTGCATAATATTAAGAAAATATTAAAAGACATAAATTATTGTTAAGAAATTGATAAAATCGTATTATTGTTATTGTAATTGATTGCTTTTATATGTATAATAATTGTAAATGGGCAAATTTGTTATTTTTATCACAATCTATTTTTGCGGTAAACAAAATTTTTTTCAATGCCTTGGAGGAGGTGCGTTTTTGTGTCAAATTTATTCATCGTCGGAATGGGTGTCGGAACTGTTTTTATAGGTCTTTTATGTATAGTTCTGCTTTGCCTTATTATGAGTGCGATTTGCAGAGCCTTTGAAAGGAAGCCTAAAACTGCCGAGGCGCCTGCCGCTCCTGTTTCTGCTGAAAAGCCGATTGAAAACCGTCAGGAGATAATTGCGGCTGTCTCTGCCGCTCTTGCGGAGGAAATGGGAACAGATATTTCCGCAATAAGGATTCATTCGTTTAAAAAAATTTAAAGTAAAGGTGTTTTAAAAATGAAAAAGTATAATGTAACTGTAAACGGTACCGCTTACGAAATCACACTTGAGGCGGTTGACGCTTCCGATGTTAAGGCTGCCGCTCCTGCCGCAGCTGCTCCGGCTCCTGCCGCCGCACCCGCTCCCGCGGCAAAGCCCGCAACAGGCGGTGAAACCGTATCAAGCCCGATGCCCGGAACTATCCTTTCGGTAAATGTCACAAACGGCGCAACCGTAAAGAAGGGCGATGTACTTATGGTACTCGAGGCTATGAAGATGGAAAATGAGATTATGTCTCCCTGCGACGGTACTGTTACTTCCGTAAATGTATCTAAGGGTGCCGCTGTTGAGACAGGCGCTGTTCTCTGCGTAATCGGTTAACTGTTGGGAGAAGCGCGTTATGGATAAAATACTTCAATTTGCCGAAACCACAGGCTTTTATCAGTTGTTCGGCAATTTTAAAGAAAACTGGGGAAGCCTTGTAATGATACTTGTTTCCCTATTTCTTCTCTGGCTTGCCATTCACAAGAAGTTTGAGCCGCTTTTACTTATCGGAATAGCTTTCGGTATGCTGCTTACCAACCTGCCGGGTGCCGGTATGTATAACGGCGAGCTTTGGACGGAATTTATGACCGAGGGTTCGGAGCATTTCCACGATTACGGCTATATTCTTTCAAACGGCGGTCTGCTTGATTACCTCTATATCGGCGTTAAGACCTGCATTTATCCCTGCCTTATATTCATAGGCATCGGCGCTATGACCGATTTCGGCCCCCTTATTTCAAATCCTAAATCTCTGCTTTTGGGCGCCGCGGCACAGGTTGGTATTTTTGCTACCTTTGCGGGCTGTATGGCTCTTGGCTTTGCGCAAAACGAAGCCGGCTCTATCGGTATTATCGGCGGTGCAGACGGCCCGACCGCTATTTACACCACATCTATTTTAGCGCCTGAGCTTTTAGGACCGATCGCGGTTGCCGCATATTCTTATATGGCTCTCGTTCCGGTTATTCAGCCGCCGATTATGAAGCTCCTTACTACCAAAAAGGAACGCCAGATCGTTATGAAGCCCTTAAGACAGCCCTCTAAAAGGGAAAAAATCATTTTCCCGATTGCGGTTACTATATTTGTGGCTCTCCTTGTTCCGTCGGCTACTCCGCTTGTCGGTTGCCTTATGCTCGGAAACCTTTGGAAGGAATCTGGCGTTGCCGACCGTCTGTGCAAGAC
>JAXJVI010000160.1:0-4657 GCA_036308615.1 Acutalibacteraceae bacterium
AAAATTATCGCAGAGGTTGAGAAGATTCACGCCGTAGAGGTTCGTATGATAAACGGTGTAGAAATGTTTGAGGTTTCGCAGTTGGAAAAAGCATTTAACCGCACATTCAAAAGTTGGGTAAATCAGCAGTACGCACACGATTTTATTAAGGCTCTCGCATTTGTTAAGCATTTGCAAAATAACGACACGGTGCATAATATGGACGCCCGCAAAATATGCGGAGATATGGCGTTTCAATATGATGGCGGTAGATGGTTATGTAGAGAGGTTTTTATCGAGTTTGCCCGTTGGTTATCGCCTTATTTTGCCGTGCAATGTGATTTGTATTGTTCGCCTCTTATCCCTAAACTTGATGGAGAGGATAAATAACTCTACTATACTTCATATTTGCCCGTCCCCTGCGTCAATTCGGGCGCAGGGTTTAGCGAAAAACAGCAATCTATTAACATTGAAAAGTAAACAGCAGACACGCCACGATATAGGACGTCCCACCGCAAAATTTGTTGCGGTGGGTTTTCGGCTATATAACTATTGTTTAGCGTGTTGCGTTTTTTATTTCGTGTAATGGTTTCCAAATATTTGCAATTTAGCTCGAAAGTATTTGCAGACGATTAAGGGCATTTTTTGAGGTGGCGCGCGTATTATATAATTTTGTTTCAAGAAATCAAAATTTTGTGTAATGAATAAACAAACATTTATCGTATCAGATGAGAGCGTTAATACTCACGGTTTTGTGATATTGACCTCTGGAATAGATTATGCCAACTTTGCGCGTAATCCTATTATGCTCTATATGCACAATGAGCATAACGGCGTTATCGGACGGTGGGAAAATATCCGAGTAGATGGTGACAAGTTGCTTATGGACGCAGTATTTGACGATTCTACGGAGTTGGGAAAGCGTGTTAAAACGCAGATAGAAAACAACTTTTTGCGCTGTGCGTCTATTGGTGTGGCTGATGCAGTTATCGAAGAGAGAAACGGCGTTAAAACGGCTGTTAAATGCCGTTTGAGAGAGGTTTCTATCGTTGATATTCCAGCGAACGGAAACGCTATTAGGCTCTATGATAAGCAGGGGCGACAAGTGTATAACCTCGCCGATTGGGTAGGCATAGAGGGCGACCCGTTGCGCAAGACGATTAAGGCTTATTTAGGACTTTCCGACAGCGCAGACGATAGCGAGATAGTCAAGGCGTTAGATATGCGCTCAAATCGCCTAAAAACGCCCGAAAATGTGGTGTCGCGTGCCGTGCGTCTTAAATTGATTGACGAGAGCGACCGCGAGGATTATATGAGAATGGCGTGCGCTGATATAGAGGCGTTCGATGAACTTATAGCACGCAAGGAGCAGCGCGCTAAAGCAACGTTTGAAAATGTCTTTTTGCAGGCTGCGCGTGATGGTCGAGTAGATGCACGTTGTAGAGCAGTATATGAGGAGATAGCCGAAACGGGCGGTTATGCCCTATGTGAGAGGGTTTTATCTCTTATTCCACGCCCTACATCGGTAACGGCACTAATTGAGCATAACGGCGATAACTCGGGCGGTATTCCACCCCGTTCGGCGTGGGGTCTTTCGGAATATCGCAAGTATGCCCCCGAGGAGTTACAAAACAATAACGAACTATACATTTCGCTGATGGAGCGTGAGGGCCAACACATCCCCCTCACCGTTAGGACTCTGGACTACTACCGTAAGCATAACCCCGACTATTTGGCACAGCACCCCAAAGAGTATGAGCGAGTTATGAACGAGCGTAGAGAGCTTAAAGATTTAACTATTGTAAAACATTAAAAATCATTGCATTATGCTAAACAAAGAGATTTGGGAAAAGCAGTTAATGGAAAACTTCTATCCCGAGCGTAGTTTTTTGCGCAGGGTTATGGATTTCTCGCACGATGTAAACGCAAATAAATTGCATATCCCATCGGCAGGAATTGACCCTAAAGTGTTGATAAATAACACTACATATCCGATTGCGGTTGTAGGTCGAGAGGATGAAGATTGCGAGATTGCTCTCGAAAAGTTTGAAACGGAAAATACCCTCATTCGTCGCCCCGAGGCTATCGAGTATAGCTACGAGAAAGTAGAGAGCGTTATCCGTCAGCACCGCGCTACATTGCAAGCGAACACCGCGCGCAAGGCTGTACACGCTTTTGCGCCTGCTTCGGACTCTAAAGATACACCCGTAATTATGACAACGGGTGAGGCTTATAATGGCCGTAAGCGTTTGCGTTCAGTCGATATTTTGAGCCTTAAAGAGCGTTTCGATGATGCGCTTATCCCGTTGGAGGATAGATATATCGTGCTGAGTCCAAAACATATTTCCGACCTCCTATTTGAAAATTTGAGTATGTTTAAGGATATAGCAAATGTTCAAAGCGGAGAGCCGTTTAAGTTTGCGGGATTTGGTATTTATTCGTTCCCTTATATGCCGACCTATCGTAGCGGTGTTAAGGTTGCATATGATGCGCCAGCACAGACGGGCGATTTGTTTGCAAGTGTGGCATTTTATGGCCGTGAGGTTATGAAGGCCGACGGCGATTTGCATATGTACTCGGTTGTTGATGACCCGAGGGAGCGCGGAACTATTATTGGTTTTGATAAGCGATTTATCGCTATGCCCGTTCGAAATAAGGGTATCGGTGCGATTGTTAGCTCAATGGCGGTGTAATATGACTAAAAGCCACATAAATACGCTTTTGCGTGCTAAATGTATTCAAGATTTGGCGCGACAATACTATGAGCAGGGTAATTACTCAAAGTGTTATTATCAGGTGTGGCGCGTGCATATTTACCCTATTTATCCGATGGGTTACCGTACATTTTTAAAGTATATGAAAATGGATTTAACGCCGTTAAATGGCTCTGTAAAAGTTAAATAACGGCTTATATTTTTCATTTTATGGTACATTGCCTGGACGAAACCCGTAGTTCGGCGATTTCTTTTCTGATTTGCCCGTGAGGGTGGAAACACCCTCACACTTTTTTTATTCGGTTGTAGTTTATTATCTTTGTGAATATGGAGCAGACAAATTTAGCGCAGAACGGACGCAAAAGCTACAGAACAAGAACACGAACACGTGCAGGCGTGGGAGCTGATGGAGTAGGACGTGCGGGGCGCATAGAGCTACGAAATAGGGTACTTGTAGCGCGTTGGTATTATTGGACAGAGTGCAAGAGGTTACGCGCGGATGATGCAATTTTGCGCCTCTGCGATGAGTTTTTTGTGGAATCTCGCACCGTCACAAATGCCATACTTCAAGGGGATGAGTATTTCCGACAGCTACTCAAAGAAAAGCCCAATAAAATGGGGTTGCAAAAAATACATAATAGTTTTAATTGGGCGTAGTTTATGGAGATTAAAACAAAACGATATATAGAATTTAGCGAGAAACATAAGCGACTACTCAAGGCGTTAGAGAGTTTTTATGATGTGAAATTTACCGTAACAGACGGTCGTCGTGTGGACGCTTACGAAGCGGAGCAAACACATCGTGAGGCTTGCCGTAGTGACGTTTTTAAGGATGTTAAAACAACTCTTTGCGAGGCTGTGCGTGTGCGATATTGGTATTATCGAAACATCGTTAATTTGTCGTATAAAGACACTTTAATAGCATTATCGGATGGGGATTTCGTGCGGAGTGTTGAATCAATAAAAAAATATCTCGAACAATGTAGAAATATCGAATGTGACGCACTTGAAGATGTACATAAGCGATACCCTATTTTTGATTGGTCGGGGAAAAAACCTCACTTTAAGTCTGTGCCCTATATGAGTAGGAAAGAACGCCAACAGAAAAGAGAGAGGATTATAACAGCCTACTATTATTTTTATGCTGATTGCTTGAATTATTCGGATATAGATAGCGAGTATATTATATGTTATAGGGATTTCCATATAACGCCTAAACAATTAGGGCGTATTATAGAGGATAATTCAATTTTTTTGCAGGAATTGAGGAGGCAAGGAATAGGGGAGAACGGGTTGCGTAGATTATTCCCTGCGTTTTCTTGGGATTGCTCGGTATTGTTTAGAGATGAGTCTGATTTGCTTGATTAAAACTATTTGCATTTTATCAACGCTTAACGATTTAGTGCTACGATAGGGTAAACATTTCGTTTTGCGGTTTTGCATATATATGCAGAAAAATCAAAAATATGCAATTTTTATGCAAAAAACGTAGCTCTGATTATCAACGAGTTACGTTTTTTGCTTTGTATGGGGTTGATATAGGGTAAACATTTCGTTTTGCGATATATATAACTAACCTAACATCCGTCGCAGACTCATCGGCGGGAATCATCATCACACCTACCCATATAAAAAGAAAGTGTGAGTCTGTTACTATCCGACGGTAGGCCTTCGACTGCCTGTAGTAGATATAACGACTCACACCTTGGTGGTATATGCTGTTATCAACATAATACATACCAAAGCCGAGCATCCGTTATTCCCTACCACTAATGAGTTGTCGAAGTTCACCGTCGAGGAATAAGAATACACTTCTTAATATATATGTGTCGC
The DNA here is from genome assembly GCA_036308615.1 of Acutalibacteraceae bacterium. GTDB lineage: Bacteria > Bacillota > Clostridia > Oscillospirales > Acutalibacteraceae > UBA737. The sequence continues at coordinate 4,527 of JAXJVI010000160.1, forward strand.
ACCTTGCGACTATACAAAATTACATCTTTTTTCTCAAAATACAACGGAAATATGGAGTTTTGTTAGCCAATGCGAGGAAGAACGCTCCAAGAGATTGCCACGTCGCTTTCCGCTCCTCGCAATGACATTAT
>JAXJVI010000161.1:0-5100 GCA_036308615.1 Acutalibacteraceae bacterium
CCTTAGAATGGAGAACATTGAAAAATCCTTCCCCGGCGTAAAGGCGCTTGACAATGTAAGCCTTACGGTTAAGGCGGGCACGGTTCACGCGCTTATGGGTGAAAACGGCGCGGGGAAATCCACCCTTATGAAGTGCCTTTTCGGAGTTTACTCCAAGGACAGCGGTAAAATTTACCTTGAGGGTAAGGAAATTAACTTTAAAAATTCCAAGGAAGCTCTTGAAAACGGTGTTGCAATGGTGCATCAGGAGCTTAATCAGGCGCTCAAGCGCAATGTTATGGACAATATGTGGTTGGGGCGTTTCCCAACGGTCGCAAAGGGAGTACCCATTACCAGCGAACAAAAAATGTATAAGGCGACCAAGGAAATCTTCCAAAAGCTTGAAATTAATGTTGACCCCAAAACGGTGATGAGCCGTATGCCTGTTTCTCAAAGGCAGATGGTGGAAATCGCAAAAGCCGTTTCATATAATTCAAAGGTTATCGTATTTGACGAGCCGACATCCTCCCTTACCGAGGAAGAGGTAGAACATCTTTTCAAAATTATTAATATGCTGCGCGACCAAGGGTGCGGAATAATTTATATTTCCCATAAAATGGCGGAAATTCTCCGTATATCCGACGAGGTCACGATAATGCGCGACGGTAAGTATATTACCACAAGGGACGCAAAGGATCTTACCACCGACGATATAATTAAGCTTATGGTGGGCAGAGAGCTTACAAACCTATATCCGCCCAAAACCAATGAAATCGGCGATGTTTTGCTTGATGTAAAAGACCTTTCAGCCGAATATTCAAAGCTCCGCGATGTTTCCTTCTCTGCTCGAAAGGGCGAGATTTTAGGGGTTGCGGGACTTGACGGCTCGGGACGAACCGAGCTTCTCGAAAACATATTCGGCGTAGCTACAAGGCGCAGCGGAAGGCTGACTCTAAACGGCAAGCCTATACGCAACCGCAATTCCCGCGAATCTATTAAAAACGGCTTCGCCCTCCTTACCGAGGAGCGCCGTGCGACGGGTATTTTCGGTATACTTAATATCAGGGAAAACGCGGTTATTTCTAGCCTTAAAAAGTGCAAGGCAGGCCCGTTTTTAAGCAAGGGTAAAATGAAAAAGAACACCGATTGGTGCATCGACGCAATGCACATTAAAACGCCTAATCAGGAAACCAAGATACGGTCCCTTTCGGGCGGTAATCAGCAAAAGGTTATCTTGGGGCGATGGCTTTTAACCGACCCGACGGTGCTGTTGCTTGACGAGCCTACAAGAGGTATCGATGTTGGCGCGAAGTATGAAATTTACGAGCTGATAATCGACCTTGCCGCAAGGGGAAAAACGGTAATTATGGTTTCCTCGGAAATGCCGGAGCTTTTGGGCGTGTGCGACAGAATACTTGTAATGTCGGGCGGAAGGCTCGCGGGCGAGGTAAACGCCGCGGACACTACACAGGAAGAAATTATGGCGCTCGCCGCTAAATTTGCGTAAATGGAGGAACTAAAATATGTCAGTTGATAATATTAAAAGAAAAGGGCGCATAAATGCCGCTATCGACGATTTTAAGTCAAAATCCGGTGCAGATAAGCGCAGAGCTATAAGTGATTTGCTCTTTAACAACGCGATGTACATAATCATTTTAATCGCGATAATCTATATTGCGATTCAGGTGCCGGCATTCCTTTCGGTATCGTCAATCGTAAATATTATATCCCTTACCGCCGCAAAGCTGCCTATAGCGCTTGGTATAGGCGGAGCGATAGTCCTTACGGGAACCGATATTTCGGCGGGTCGATGCGTAGGTCTTACCGCATGTATAGCCGCATCTCTTCTTCAGATGACGGGCTATGCCAACAAAATATTCCCGAATTTAGCTGTTGTGCCGCTTTGGGCGGTTCTGCTTATAGTAATAGCGGTCGGTGCGGCTATCGGCTTTGTAAACGGTTTCTTTGTCGCTAAGTTTAAGCTTCATCCGTTTATCGTAACCCTTTCGACTCAGCTTATTGTTTTCGGTCTCGTGCTTATGTATTTAATGCTCGGGGGAAACAACGGTCAGACACTTTCGGGACTTGACGAATCCTACCTTAATTTCATCCGCGGAACACTCTTTACAATCGGCGGCGTAGCCGTTCCTAAATATGTCCTTTATTCCATAATCCTTACGGCTATTATGTGGGTTATCTGGAATAAAACCAAATTCGGTAAAAATATGTTTGCGGTAGGCTCTAATGAAGAGGCGGCAAATGTATCCGGCGTTAATGTTTTCTGGACGATCGTACTCGTGTTCGTGCTGGCGGGCGCTATGTACGGTATAACAGGCTTTATCGAGGGCGCGCGTATCGCTTCCTGCTCTGCTAATACAGGTCTTAACTATGAATCGGATGCTATCGCGGCCTGCGTTATCGGCGGCGTTTCGTTTGTAGGCGGTACCGGTAAGATAAGCGGTATTGTAATCGGCGTATTCCTTTTACAGATTATATTCGTAGGTCTTAACTTCCTGTCGGTTGACGCGAATATGCTCTATGTCATCAAGGGTCTTATAATCCTTGTTGCTTGCTCAATCGATATGCGTAAATATCTTGCCCGTAAATAATTAAAGCAAAAGGCGGTGAAAGCTATGGAGAACGGAAAAAATACCGAAAAACAGTCTAAAACAGGCGGTTTGTACGCAAAAATCAATATGTCCCTTAAAACCGCGAATATTATGGTGACGGTTTTTATCCTTCTGCTTGTGGCGGCGACTGTATTTATCGTGCGCCATAACGGCTTCACCGTAAGCTTTGATACAAACGGCGGCTCGCATATTGAAAGCGTCAAGGTTATGCACTCTCAAACGGTGGATATTGAAGAATACCCCGTTAAAGAGGGATATATATTCACAGGCTGGTATACAGACCGTGACTGTACCGAAAGCTTTGATATTAAAACCGATACCGTAACCGCAAGCTTGACCCTCTACGCGGGTTGGGAAAAATCGGAGTAGTGCTTATAAGTCTGTAAAAATATGCATCTAATGCTTGACATTACAATCGCGTCAATATAAAATAAACATATTAAATATATTGAATGCAAAGGATGTTGCGCTATGAAAAAATTCACCTTCGGCACTCCCGAAAAGCTTGTTCCCTCGTATTTTTGCAAGAATTTCAACTATGTTGAAACAGATGTAAAATACCCCGCCTCAAACTTCACATTTAAGAAGCTTTCCTCAGGCTGTGTGGTTGAGTTTCCTATCGAGGACGACTGTCACATTTACGGCTTCGGTCTTCAGCTAAAGCAGTTCGACCACAGGGGCAGAAAGCTGCGCCTTGATGTAAACGCGGACCCCGTTTCGGGTGACGGCGAAACCCACGCCCCCGTACCCTTTTTCATAACCAACAAGGGCTACGGTATGTATTTTGATACCGCCCGTTATGCCGAGTTCTACTGCGGAAAGCAGAAAAATAACGGCGGCAAGGCCCCCGTTTCAGCAGGCGGAGCCGCCGGCAGCGAAGCCGAGCTGTATGCGGTTCGTAAGGATAGCGATTTGATTATGAGCGTAAGAATCCCCGCGGCGGCAGGTATTGATGTATATGTTATCGAGGGCGGCAGTATAACCGATATTGTAAGCCAGTACAATATGTTAGCCGGCGGCGGCCCTGTTGTTCCCGAATGGTCCCTTGGTCTTCTCTACCGTTGTTACTATAAATGGGACTCCGAACAGGTCAAAAAGACTGCCGACTATTTCAGAAACAGCGACATTCCCTGTGATATTATCGGTCTTGAGCCGGGCTGGCATACCCACGCCTATTCCTGCACCTATAAGTGGAGTGATAAATACCCGAATCCCGATGAATTTATCGCCTACCTTAAGGATAGGGGCTTCCATATTAACCTTTGGGAGCACGGATTTGTGCATCCCGACGCGGAGTTTCACGACGAAATCGCCCCATACTCGGGCGACTGGCTTGTTTGGGGCGGCTTGGTTCCCGATTTCGCAACTAAAGAGGGACGCAAAATCTTCGCCGACTATCACCGTGAAAAGTTGGTTGAACGCGGAATAGACGGCTTCAAGCTTGACGAGTGCGATTCAAGCGACTTTACCGGCGGCTGGAGCTTCCCGCTCTCAAGCCAGTTCCCGTCAGGCCTTGAGGGCGACCAGTACCACTCCCTTTTCGGTACTCTTTACGCCCAAACCTTGATGGACGCTCTGGGCGAGAATCAAACCCTTTCGGAAATCCGTCAGTTAGGCGCCCTCGCCGCTCCCTACCCCTTTGTTCTCTACAGCGATTTGTACGACCACCAGGACTTTATCCGCGGCGTTGTAAACTCCGGCTTCTCGGGTCTTCTCTGGACTCCCGAGTTCCGTCAGGCAGACACAAAGGAGGAATGTATCCGCCGTATGCAGTGCATTGTCTTCTCAACCCAGTGCTTAGTTAACGCTTGGTATTATGACGGTATCCCGTGGGTTATTTTCGACTGTGAGGACGAAATCAGAGAGCTTATCAAGCTGCGCTATCGCCTTATACCGATGCTTAAGGAGGCGTTTGACAGATACCACGCCACAGGAAAGCCCCCCGTTCGCGCATTGGTAATGGACTTCACCGACGATTGGCGAACCTACAGGATAGACGATGAGTATATGTTCTGCGAGGACATCTTGGTTGCCCCCATCGCCGCAGGCACAGGCAACGAGCGCGATGTTTACCTTCCTGTTTCTGCTAAATGGGCAGATTTCTTCACCGGCGAAGAAATTGACCTGCCCGAAAACGGCATAATCCATGTAAACACCGAAAACATCCCCGTTTACAAAAAGATTTCTTAAAAATACATATTAAACCGGCTCTATAATGACTATAGAATGTCGAAACGCAGAAAAGCGTTTCGACAAACCGATTTATCGGTTTTTGCGAATTCAAATGAGTGTTCTTTTGAATTCGCTCGATATTCATTGCAATGGTTATAGTCAAATTTTCTTTGAAAATTTGCTCACAAATCAAAGATTTGGTGTCGAAATAGTGTTTTTTATCACTATTTCGACTAACTATAACCATTATAAATACCGCCGTATGAAAAAGTAAACGGACGGTCAAGTATGCCCGCCGTTCTAGACATTAGATGTTAGA
>JAXJVI010000162.1:0-12478 GCA_036308615.1 Acutalibacteraceae bacterium
AGGTAGACGGTGATGTGCTCACCGTTGATATGTAGATTGAGCCGACGGGGTAGATTTTGCTCCACATTACATTAATTGCTTGCTGAATTTCGGTTATATTTGCACTATTCGTCGATATACTGTTGTCGGTAGATTCAAATTTAGCCGTAACTGTTTTATTGGCTATCGCATTATCGCTTGCCTCGGAAAGCTCGGTATCGACCACAAAATCAACATCCGTTCCCCCGAATGTGCCGTTTCCGTCAAAAATAACAGTGCTTCCGCCCTCAATAGCAAGCCTTGCCGTCTCGGTCTTTCCCTCTGCTTCAACCGCCGTATCCGCCGACTGTTTCGCCCGCTCCGCCGCGTTTTTCGCCGCTTCGGTCAGTGTGGACAGACTTTCCCTTGAATTGCCGTTGTCGCTGTCGGTCTCGGGCACATTCTCAAATCGGAGCTTTGCCGGGAAAGAAAGCAATTCCGTCTCGGTTTTTTCCTCCGAGTTATATCGGGAAATAACAAGGTACACCCTCGCCTTTCCGCCGCTCCTCGTGAGGTTTTCCCCGACCGTAAATGTCACCGTATCGGAAGTAAGCGCCGACGGCTCGGTTTTCACAGCCCCGCCCATACTGTCACAGCAGTCAAAGCGATAAACAAGGGTATCGGTCTCACCCTTTTCGCTTAACAGCGCCTGATATAGCGTACTGTCAAGCGTAAAGACAAGCTGTGTTACCGCGTGCTCGCTTTGAAGCCCAGCCTGCTGCTCGGTGTTGGGACTTATTCCGTCGCTTTTAACCGAGTAGCTGATTGTCCTAATTGCCATTTTTATGCCTCCTTAAATTTAAAAGCGCACCGCCGAAGCGACACGCTTTGTTTGCAAAATGAAAAAGCATTCCGAAGAACGCTTGACATTTTAAAAGTATTTGATTATAATAAGTGTGTAAGGCAAACCGATAGACGGTTAGCCCTCTTAAAAGTTTTGGAAATAAATCGTCAACTTGTTCAGGGGTGGCGGTTTATTTCTTTTTTATTGCAATGATTGAATATAAAACTATAATAAGAATTATAATTATGTACTCCATCGGCAACGCCCCCTTTCGAGGGCAGAACTTAACCGCCTACCGTTTAAGGTTTACCTTACACAAGGTTATTATATCAGCGTAACATAAATTTTGCAAGATGATTTTGGGGACTGAGAAGACAGCCCCCTGTTTTTATTTTTCTGCCAACACTCTTCCAATATAATAAATAACTGGAGATTTGCCGCGCTTGTCCCACTGTGACACAGTTTTAAATGATTTTGTTATGTCATAGTCTGACACCTCGGTTTTAGCTTTTGCGTTAGCGTATTTATAAAGGTTGCTTATTACCTTAGCCCTCTCCTCGTCGGTCAGCTTCTTATATTCGGAGCTGTTGACAAACTCGCTTACATAATCGTATGAATACCGCCCCTTTGCCTTAGCGTATTTAGTGTATTCTTCCGCAGTAAGATATTTTGTTTTGCCGTTAACCTCAAACGATTTTTGAGCGGTTTTAGGCAATACATTTACATCCTCGCTCTTAACCTCTTTAGAAAGCCTTAAAAGCTCCTTAGACATTTCGCTGTACTCAATATCCGAATAATAACCGGGCGATACGAAATTCCCGAAAATTCTCTCTGCAATATTGCCGTTGCTTTCCGCCTGCCCCCACGCGTTAATGTATTCCGGGCGCGTTGCTTCAAGTCCGGGTATCTTTGATTTTGCGGTATTTATTGCACTTTGAGAAAATTCCGAAAGTTGCGAATTTTTATCAATATAGTTACTGCGCCTTTTACTGTCAAGCGTTCGTGCGGTTTTACCTAACACGGTAGGTAACCCTTGTGAAAAATACGATTTTGCAATATTCCCCGCTAAAGATATAACGGATTTATCCTCCGCCGCATATTTCACCGATTCAATCATAGACTGCACGCCGCTAAGCATTGAAAGATTAATAACAGGCTCTAAAGAATTCCACATGGCGTCGGTTATATCAGAAAGCTTAAAATCGTCATCGTCCTCTCTTAATGCATTTAACGTCTCTACGCCGATGAAAAACGGTATACACGCTGGAGCTGCCCAGTCGATTGTATAAGATTTCCCGAAAAACTGTAAAGCGTATTCCTGCTCGCCGTTCAGTTGTTTAAACTTGTCTTCGTCATCGTCTCCGAAGCCTCCTGTAACCCATCCGAGCGAAGAAAGCAAAGCGCCGAGAGCAAAAACGACAGTTCCGGATATTCCTGCTCCCAATCCGTCTATATATTCCGACGCGGTTATTTTGCCCTGTTTTAAATCATAGCTACCCTTGACAACTGTTTTTAAAAGTCCTATCGGGCTGTATTCAACACCGCGCCTTACAATGTTGATTGGTGTTTTCTTGAACGGAAGAATACCGTTTATAGCAATATTAAGAGCTTTATTCTTGTTTGCCGCCGCTGATAATGCAGTTGAAATAGAATTAGCGTCATTAAATGTTGCTTTCATAGCCTCCTGCACGGCATACGCGCGAGCCTCCCACAATAAATTATCATCAATATTGTTAAGGTCAGCTCCCCGCGCCTGTAAAAATCCTGCTAATGCGTGCTTATAATGGATATTTTTGAAAATTAAGTCCTCAGACTCTAACAGATTTCCGTTGCCTACTCGGACAAACTCAAGCACATTGTTTTTAAATATCCTCTGATTTTCGGATATTTTTGTCTCAATATTGAATTTTCCGCCGCTTTTAAGCGCATTTTTTACTTCCGCGCTTGTTAAATCTTTTTTGGCAAATTCTTTATATTCCTTTTTGATTACAACGGATTTTGTGCGTTTGTTTTTATCCTTAATAAAAGCAGTTTCCAAAGAAGCAGAAATAAAGTCTTTCATTCTGACAGATGGAATAAACAAGCCGTTGCCCGCAATATTTCTTATGTGAGTTGTAGGATTAACAAGCATTGCCATATATCTCCACGCGTTCCACTTATCAAGGAAAGTCGCGGGGACTTGTGCCGCCACATCCTGTAATGCGTCCTCGTATATGCTGTATATATCCTCTCCGGGCTTTGATTCGGCGATTTGCTGTGCTATAAGCTCGTTAATTTTAACCGTAGGCGCATTTTCTCCGTACTTTGCTTCAAGGTCTTTATTCAAGGTATTAATATACTGCTGAACGATTAAAAGCTTACCGGCTCCCGTCATTTTCTTAAACATATTTGCCGCCTGTATGTTTTGACCGTTGCGGGTAAGTACATCCGAAAGCTCTGCGGATAATTCAAGCACTCGTTTTGTATCCTTGTTAGCGATAGCCTGCATAAGGAGCTTTTCGCCTATCGCTATTTTGTCCTTGGTAATCAGCTTAGAAGCATTTACCGCCTCCTGCCACGAGCTTTCGGCAAATCCACCCTTAACCGCTTTGTCCGCGGCTGCCTGCGCCGATTCGTCCGATACGGGCGTATATGCGAATTTCCCGAGCAGAATATCCGCTCCCATATCCTCAACCATTCTGTTTGTGAGCTTGCCGCTTTCAATAACCGTCCGTGAAAAGCGCTGTGTTTTCTGCTTTCCGTCAACCGATTTCGGAACCGGAATGTCATTCACGGGATTTTCGCCGGTCTCGATTGTGCCGTAGTTATTTACAGCCTCTTTCCAGTTCTCATTGCTCTGCTTTAGGTACTCCTCGCGGGTTATTTCTCCGCGGTCGTACTTGTCAAGCAACTCGGCTTGATTAAGCGGAATTGAGAATTTTGCGGTACTTTTTTCGGAATTAATATATTCCGATACGTTAAGAACCGAATTTCTGTTTTCAAGAGGGTATCTAAGATGGGCTTCATCATCAAAAATATCGTCAAGAATAAGTTTTTCCGCAGGAATACGCATTTCAATAACAGAATCGCCATAACCGTCAGCCTGACCGTCCTTTTTGGTGGAAAAAAATATACCGTCCTCTTTAGCTGTCATTTTGCCGGAGGATAGTATTTTTTCTTTTGCTTGTTCAGTTGTTCTATGGTATAGCGTTATATATCCGTTATTGTCAACTTCACCACCAACAGATTTTACTTCATCAATTAAATCCTCGGCATTTAAAAGTTCATCACCAGAGACCCTTTCGCTAAGACTTTTAATAGTTTTGGTATCATTTTCGGCATTTTCGGACATACTGGTATTGACAGTTGTATCTTCTTTTGATATACTGTTATTGGAAACTGTATCACTACTCGCTTTGGGCGTATTGATAGCGGCTTGTTCAGCTATCGGTGTGACAAGGTTTCCTTTTTTGTTGCCAACAAAAGCTGTTTGAACGAATAAATCAAGATGTTTATCAGAAACAACCGCTGCAATATTAAGCTTACCGTTTAAGTTTTTTGACATGTTTATGACGGGTTTACCCATGTAATCTTTTGAAGAACGGCTGATATTATCGGGAGATTGTATAACTAATGGAATATTAAGTATATCATTTTCGGTTATAGCACGCTGACCTCTCAATATCTCGCTTTCATTGTTGCCGTGGTCTTTAAATATTTTGCGTATTTCATATGAGGATAATGAGCAATTATAATTTTCAACATCTAACCCTGTTTTCGATTTTATCAGAGCCGCAAGCTGAGCAGGGACAGCACCGAAATAAATTTTTTTATTTGATTGCTTATCCTCTAAAGCAGCTTTAATGAAAGCTTTAAATTGTTCGTCGTTCTCATAAACAACAATTTTTTTACTGTTTTTCCAATTATCCTTTTGATGTTGGCTGTATTCACGCAATTTATATTTAACTCCGCCCTCGTCGGTGGTGTTTTTTTGCTCTACGGCGGACAGAGTTTCATTAAACTTTTTTTCAAGCTTTAGAATATCTCTTGTAGCCGTCTTGTTTCGCAAAAGCTTGTCCTTGATATAAGCAAAAAAGTCCTTTATGTACTGAACAAAGGATTTTCTTTGCTTTGCGTTCATATCGGACATAATACCTTCAAGCCCGGTGCCGTCCTCGGTAAACAAAGTATCGCCCACAAAATCCGCTATAAGCTCGCTTTCCGCCTGCATTGGCGTAAGCTCAATACCGCTTGAGGTGTAGCCGTCGATTACAGACTGACGGTATTTAGCCGACTTTACCGCCGCCGAATCCTTACCGTTTACCTTTTGGGCTATCCATTTTTTGTAGGTCTTTGAAGCTTTTACGGTTTCAACAAAGTTTTTGTATAGCTCGCTTCCCTCGGCATAGTGCGTAAGCTCGTGCTTGAAAACAAACTGCACAGGCTTTGTATTGTCATAGTCAATATGTATCGTTCCGTCATTTTCAATATAGCCGTCCGATTTAAAACCGCGCGTCTTTGCAGTGTCCTCATATATAACGCTGTGACCGAGTTTTCTCGCAACCATAACAATTTGAAGCTGATCGTCTGAAAGTTTTTCTCTGCCGTGTTCCTTAAATATATAGCTTTCTATCGGGTCAGCCTTGTACTTTTTTGCGGAATATTCGGTAAATACCGACTTTGTACCGAATTTTCCATTAACGGAATTGTCGGTTTCATTTACAGAATTAACCGTATTGGTCTGCTTTGCACTTTCCGCCATATAATTCGCCGATTCGCTGTCAGGCTTGTTTTCATTAGATTGTCTGTTAACCGCTTCTTTTATAAGCGCGTCAACATTACGCTCGGCAAAGTTTTTGTATGTTTCCTCCGACGGCTGCTCAAACATAATAGCCGATTGCTGATAAAGCATTGCTAAATCTGTGTTGGAAACATCGCGGCCGCCGTCAAATGAGCTTTTTATCTCTCCGTACAGCTCTGAATTATTACCGACAACCTCCGAAAGCTTTAAAACTGATTCAACCCCTGCATTTTCTTTTAGGAATTTACCCGTAATATCGGCTCTTGTATTTTCAAGAGTGTTATTTGCAAACGGTATATCCATTATTCCGCCCGAAACAGCACCTACTATATATGCGCGAACAGCCTCTTTAAATGTTTCTGCGTTTAGGTTGTTTCTTTCTCCGTATATTACATTACGCATTACCGGTTCAATAACAGCCTGCAAAAACTCCTCCACACCCTCGGAGTTTGCAGAAGAGAGCACAGAAATTGTTTTAGCAAGAGCGTTTGCAACTTTTTTATTGCTTACTGTACTGTCAACAGCATTTAATGCCGCCCTTACAAGTCTGCTTGTCTCTCCGCCGTCAAGCTTTGAGGCTATACCTCCTAATACCTTTTCGGTTGCAAATTCAAGAGCAGTATCAAAGATACCGTAAACCACTCCTCGCATACCGTCATATCCCTGATTTATCGCCTCTGTGGTGTCTGCTCCTATGATTTGTAGCGCCATTGCAGAAAGATATGCTCCGCTTCCTCCTGCGGCACCCATTGCAATTTGAGGAAGCTGTGCGGCTATTGAATTTGTTGCGTCAAGCAAAACACCGTATACATATCCTTTATCCTTTGCATTTGCCCTTACCTGTTCATACAGCTTTTCGGAATAAGTAGGCTCTAACAGCTTATTAAGCACGCCCATATTGTTGCCTGCGGCAATGTTACCCGCAACGCCCATACGCGCCATATTCGTTAATCCCGATTCTAAGCCGCTTTTCGCCGCAGTAGAAAAATCCTTAACAGTTCCTATAAAACCGCCCTCGTTGCTCCCTGCGACCGCATAAGCTTTTCTGCTTTCCAAATCCGACATTTTGTCAAGAAGATATTTTCTTGCCGAAGCATTATCCTTTTTGGCAATCAGATATTTATAAATGCGCCGTTCATCATCGGTCATATACTGATATATGCCCTCGCGGTTAATTATGTTTTGATAGGTCTTTTTATCGGTAATTCCGCTTAAATCTGTTAAAGCCTTTCCGGATATGCTGAAATCATCCGTTTTCTGTATAGCCTTTTCAAATTTTTCAGTCTCTTTTTTATCAAGCTCGGCTTTATAATTTATCGCTTGCGAAATGTTTTTAGGATTTTTAACGGGTTCAACATTGTATTTCATTGTAACGCCGATTTCAGGAACATTTAAATCTGCTCCGGTAGATTGCTTTTGCTTAGCAGAAGAAAGGTACACCTTATCGAGTAAAGTAGGTTCTTTCTCCTGTGCCTCTTGCTCCTGCTGTTTTATCGTATATAACGGGGTTACGCCTTTTAAAACCTTAGCAGGATTGACATCACTTGGAGGAGTCGACCAGCTATTTATTCCTTTGGATGTTTTTGTGGTATTAGCACTATTTGAAGGTGTAGACCAACTATTTACGCCCATTTTTATTCCTCCTTATTGGTCATACCATTTATCTACATAAATGCCACGCTGTATGCACTCAGCACGCGTAAGGCGCTCGTATTGATTGGCAGCTCCGTGCCACAAATAATAACCGCTTGAGCATTGGAAAATAGTTTGCGTTCTTCCGTTAACAATAGATGTGGCTGTATTGCCGTTATCTGTTCTTTTAGCTGCCTTAAGCTTTTCTCCATTTATATTGTTCGGCTGATACCCATTACTGAAAGCTTTTGAACTATCATAGTTACCCTCTTTATCTTTTAAATCATTATGCATTTGGCTATTAGTATATGGATTTTTCCAAATAGGCATAATTGTTTTTTTCCCAGAATTATTATCGATATAGGTTGTTGTGTCACCGTTATATATAACACTAACGCCGTTATCCTTAAGACTTCCCGTGTAATCACGTCTAAGCGTACCGCCGTTGGTTTTAATAATATAGCTTGCCTCTTTCTGCGCCTGTAGCTGTTTTTCATAAGCCGCCTGTTGCTTTTCATAAGCCTTCTGCTGTTCTTTATACATACTAAGCCTATAATCGTAATCTGCCTGAATCCGCTTTGTTTCCTCCTGCACGGCGTTATTATACATATCCTGCGCACCGGAAGAAGCAAGGGCGGCGTAATTGCTCTTAATACTCGCCGCATTGTCGTTCTGCTCAATATCAAGCTTTGTAATAGCGTCGGCAAGTTGAGCTGTAAGCGTATCAATAGCTTTTTGGCGGGTTACATCTATCTTATTTTTGCTGTTAGCATAGGAAAGCTGTACCGCCGTCTGCTGTGTGCGGTTAAGACCCGAATCGGTAAGCCCTAAATTTGCCATATTCTCTGCGACCTCCCGCTCGTTTACAAGCCTCTGAACCGCATTTTCGTCATATAAATCCTCATAAGATTTTGAGGTTTCGTCTATCTGACGGTTGTATGTATCGGTGGTAAGCTTCTTTTCAGTCGCATACTTTTGCTCGTTAGCGGCAATAGCCGCCGCTTCCTGCGGAGCATAAGATTTTTTAAGCTCCTTTTCGTATTCCTCAAAGCTTTTTACAGCCATTACCTCGCACCTCCTAAAGCTCTGTAATCAAGCGAAATGCTGTCAACCGACATAGCGCCATCGCACTCCGCTTTTACCCCTATGCGGTTAATAAGCCGCACACAGGGGCGTAACTGCCTGTTATGCACATATTCGGGCGAATATTCGTCCTTGTTGCTTTCCGACAGCGTGACCGTTTCTCCCTGCTCCTCGCCTTGCTCCGTGACAAAGGAAACGCTTATCGGCTCACCGGAGTTGTTCCCGAACGCCACATTGATGAGCGGGACATTCTTGAAATAATGAGGTATATTAAAGTCAAATATCTTTGTAAGAAACATTGACGGGATGTCCGTTTCACCCGCTATACTGTCCTTTACGGCGTTTTCGTCAAGCTTCAGCACATTTATATCTGAGTTATAGTCATATATTCCACCAAAAAAGCAAATAGGTGAATTTCCGCTTAAAAATGCCGCTTTCGGCATACCCGTTTGCGGAAGCTCCCAGTACCACCACGGTATCATAACCTGTGCGTCGTCAGTCTTGTTGTAGGAGCTTGCATATACATAGCCGTAGCTTTCATAATTCATAACATAAACATGAGAGCCGACAAATAATAAATAATGCCCGTTCCAGTCTAAAGAGCGCGCATATTCTAAGGAGCTTTCTTTCTTAAGCCTACGCTTTATCATATCCGAAACGCAGTATATATTCCTCTCGCTGAATTGATTTTCGGTCATAAGGGTATAAACCCCTCCGTCCGTACACGCCCAAACAAGGCGGTTTCTGCAAAGCTCAACGGTATCGGGACAGTCACAACCTATCGCCGAATGTAGCTGAACGATAGGGAAATACACGCTTGAAGCGGTGTAATCCACCACATTCTGATTGATTAAATCGCTCGCCGCAATATCGCTGTTACGCGTGTACTGGGTGTAAAAGGTTTCGCGCTCCTTAAAAATAACAAGCGTGTCGTTCTGTCTTCCAAACGCCGTAACCGCCTGATTGGAATTGCCGACATATGCATAGCAATTCTCGGAAAAATACAGTGGATTGTTAAGCCCAGACCATAAAACAAGGCTCTTTTCCTTTTCATCGGTGTTGCCACCCAAAAAAAGCCGCGTTCCTCCGCTTATGCCTGCCGCGTCGCCGCCGAACCATATGTTTTTCTGCATTGCAAACACCTTTTTATAGTTTTCCGAATCGTTAGGGCAAGGCGCAGTAACTTCCATATTGTCTTCGACATAATCAGATTCATATATACTTGCATATGCTCCATCAGATGTAAGAAAAGCGAACCAATCTCCCCTGACACCTAAATAAAGAAAATCGCCGGGAGATGTCTGTTCTATACTCCAATTATTCTTATCCGGGTCGGGGTTTATCGTCACCGAATGGGTATAAACCTTTCCGTCCTTTTTGGTTATTTTTGCCGTAACCTTTTTCCCAATGCAATCTCCCACATCAAATAAAAGGCTATATACCATCGTATGGTATTTTTTTCCGTTATCATCGGTTACAACATATGTTGCATCCCTGTTAAATGTAGACCATATCATTCTATAGTAACCGCCCAAGAGATTATATCCCTCAAACATTACAGCTCCGTTTTGTAACAGCTCTGTTTCCGAAGGCGTCGATAAGCCGTTGGGCTTGCAATGCGTCAAAATAATCGGTGCATAAATTTCCTCGCCGTCCTCAAGCATTGTCCACTCGTTTCCGCCCTCCGAAAGTCTGTAAACATCTCCGCCATTTGATTTTTCACAGAAACAATATAGTTGCTTTTTATTCTGCACCACAAAATAATTTTTGTAGCAAACATAATTATCGCTCGTAATTGACGGCAACTGTACGGTTTTCCCGTCACCTACCCAAAAAAATTGTATGTGCGACACGGAATCATACATATTTCCGCCCGTTTGAATTAAATGTTTAAATTCGGTATGCCTTGAAACAAGCCGACAGAGCTTTCCGTCGATAACCTTTGTCGCATTTTCCTTTTTGATATCAACCGACTCGTGCCCAGCCGAAACCGTAGGTGTATATCCGTCATACGGAAGCATGCCGACCTTTTGTAAAGCGGGCCTCGTTTTCAGGATATTGTCCTTATACCACATATTTTCGCTGTCGGTCAGCTGATTGTCCTGCACCATTGTCACAGAATCGCGCAGATTCATACCGCCAGAAAGCTTCGGCACGGTGACCGAGCGTAACGGCTGTTTGTTTATCTTTGGAAATTTCATTAAAAACCACCTCAAAACAAGGTAAATTATTTTAATCATTCGGGACACGGTATCACATCCCCCACCGCCTCGGATTGTGTAAGCGCGGCACGCTTTGAATTGTAAAGCGATATAAAGGTCTGCTGCTGGTCGCCGTCACTCTCCGACTGCGCTAAAAACGCCGCCACTCCGTAGGGCATAACATCGTTCAGTTCACGCTCGGACAGTACTATATTATCCGTTATATTTTTAAGCGGAACAAAGCCGTCCCTGTGCTTTATATAAAACAAATCGGAATAAACACCGTTAATGACGGTAAGAGCGCGGGAACGAAACCGCTGTTCTCCTGATATTTCGCCTGTGCTGTCGGTATAGCCTAAAAGCGTAAGCGCCTTTTTCATCATTTCGTTGCCGGTCATAGGTCGCCTACCTCCATAGTCTGTATGTTTCCGCCGCCCTGCTGTCCCATGGCACTGCGAAGCTGTTCGAGCTGCCTACTCTGCTCTTCCGGCGGAAGCTTTGTAAATTTTGCATATTGCTCCGGGTACTGCTGCTGTAATGCCGCTATAAGCTCATCGTCACTAAGCTCTCCTGTACCCGCCGACTGTGCCTGTGCCTTTAAATCCTCTCTCAGTCCCGTTATATTGGGTATCATACCGCTCGGCAAGCGTTCAAGATATTGGTCAAAGGTTATAAGCCCCGCCTGCAAAAGTCTGTCAAGGGTGGATATTACGACCGCTTCGCTGTAAACTGTAGCCGCGCCCACATCAACCCTCGCCGTAAATAAAAGGCTCTTGTAGCGTCCCGCCTTAAAGGGAAGATACTGTACGCCGTTTCTGTCCTCTATTTTAAGGGAGCGGTCACCGTAAAGATTAACCCAAAAGTCCGCCCATATGCGCGCCACATCCTCTATAAAGTCGTAAAAGCGGTTCATATACACTTGCATAGGAGCGGTCGCCGCCTCACGCATTTGTATAATAGCCGAGGCATTGTCAGGGCGTAAATTACCGAGCGCCGCGTCATTCGCTCCTGAATCCGAAAGGGTATTACTGCATAGGTCGTTTACAAGGTTTTGATACTGTGCGGAGGTCTGCGGCGGCTGAATGTACTGTACCGCTCTTGCCGTCTCTTCCGCTGTTCCGAAAACCTTTATAATCTGCCCCGGGTCATTTGTTATCGCACCGGGTACTACATCACCGTTTACAAGCATTATCGGCATACCGCTTTGCATAAGCCCCCAGACAGCGGCAGTCAAAGCGCGGTTTATCGCTATCTGATTGGGAATAAGATATGTAATTTCGCTCTCTCCGTAGGCGCTCGACCGTCTTCTCTCCCAACAGAATTTCGCAATCGGATAATTTTTAAGCTTAAGGCTCCAGGGCTTACGCACATATGCCTTTTCCGTAACCCTTACCGCCATAACCTTATAGCTCTTGTCCTTGTCGTCCCATTCCTTGTAAAGCTTTGTGTAAACCGTCACACGGCGGCTTTCCGTAGGCTCGTCCTCACCTCTGTCTCCCGAAGTAAAATATTTATCGTTTTTATCGGGGACTATCTCATCATCGGGCTGTCTGTTGCGCCGTGCCTCCCGCTTTACATCCTCAACATCACGCCGCTGGGCAATTATTATATACGGCTGACTTTGCACATCATCGCTGTTCGGGTCTCCGAAATTCACATTTTCAATGTCTAAAACCTCACAGGCAATATCGCCTTTTATGGGATTTGTGCGCCCTTCATCAGCATAAAGTCCCGTTTCAATATCGCCGTCCCAATAGCTAAAAAGAATACCCGTACCCGAAATATAGGCGTTGCGTAGTACCTGCTCTTTCTTGCTGTCCAACTTTACGCGCTCTGCAGTTGCGCGGAAATAATCGGACATTGCGGCGGTAATCGCTGAAATTTCAGGAGCCTGCGGTTCACCGCTCGGGATATTACCCTCGTACATTTGATTTTTAACCGTTTCGCTCTCGGTTTTAATATCGGCGGTGTTAGGTATAC
>JAXJVI010000163.1:0-4385 GCA_036308615.1 Acutalibacteraceae bacterium
GATAACGGCCGTGCGGCGGCTGAGGAATCACGCGATGAGATTACCGCGGCTATCCGCAGCGCGGATATGATTTTCATTACCGCCGGTATGGGCGGCGGCACAGGTACAGGTGCCGCTCCTGTTGTTGCGTCCATTGCAAAGGAGCTTGGTATCCTTACTGTCGGTATTGTTACAAAGCCCTTCGGCTTCGAGGGTAAGAGGCGTATGACTCAGGCAGAGTCGGGCATCGCGGCTCTTCGCGAGCAGGTGGACAGCCTTGTTGTTATCCCCAACGAGCGCCTTAAGTTTGTTTCGGAGCAGAAGATCACCTTTAAAAATGCCTTCTACATTGCGGACGATGTTCTCCGTCAGGGCGTTCAGAGCATTTCCGAGCTTATCAATGTAACCGCTCTTGTAAACCTTGACTTTGCCGATGTTAAGTCGATTATGGCGGATGCAGGCTATGCTCATATGGGCGTTGGCGTTGCTACAGGCCGCGATAAGGCAGAGCAGGCGGCTCGCGCGGCTATCAGCAGTCCGCTTATCGAGACATCTATGGAGAATGCTCGCGGCATCATTATCAGCATCACAGGTTCGGACGATATCGGCCTTGAAGAGGTTGAGCTCGCTTCCTCTATTATTACCGATATGGCTCATCCGGATGCAACCATCATCTGGGGCGCTCAGCTTGACGATACCCTTGAGGATACTATCCGCGTAACTGTTGTTGCTACAGGTCTCGGCGATGATAAAAAGGATGACAAAAAGGACGATTTAGCTTCTCTTATCGGTAACGCTTCCGATGATGACGAGAGCTACACCGATGTTATCAGCTTCTTCAACAACAAGGAAAACTGATAATCGGGCTTTTAATAGCTATAAAGCAAGCAGTCGCTGTCAGGCGGCTGCTTGTTTGTTAAGAAACGGGAGGTGCGAAAATGCTGCTTGTTAATAATGTAAATCTACCCCTTAACGCCGATTTTTCGGACTTAAAGCCCTATGCGGCGCGGGCGCTTAAAATCGACGCTTCCGCCGTTAAATCGGCACGGCTTTACAAAAAATCGGTTGACGCAAGAAAGAAAAACGAACTGCATTTTTGCTGTTCTCTCCTTGCGGAATTAAATATAAAGGAAAATTCCGTATTAAAAAGGGCGAAAAACGCTTCGGTCTATTCGCCGAGGGAATATGTTTGGCAAAAAGTCTCAAAACGCCCCGAATCCCGACCTATTATAGTCGGCTTCGGCCCGGCGGGGATGTTTGCGGCGCTGTTTCTTGCCCGTGCGGGGCTTTGCCCTTTAGTGCTTGAACGCGGGCGTGATGCGGATACAAGAACCGCCGATGTAAACCGCTTTTTTGCGGGCGGCGAGCTTAACACCGAATCTAATGTTCAGTTCGGCGAGGGGGGTGCGGGTACATTTTCGGACGGAAAGCTAAACACGGGAATTAAAGATTTCCGTTGCCGCGCGGTTTTAGAGGAGCTGTATCAGCACGGCGCTCCCGAGAATATTTTGACCGATGCAAAGCCGCATATCGGCACGGATATACTTGTAAATGTTGTGAAGAGCATAAGAAAGGAAATTATTTCCTTGGGCGGAGAGGTGCGTTTTGAAACCAAGCTTTGCGATTTGCGCTTTAAGGACGGAAAGCTTGTTTCGGCTATAACAGAAACGCAGGAAATTCCCTGTGAACACCTTATTTTAGCCACGGGACACTCCGCAAGGGATACCTTTTTAATGCTTAAAAACAAGGGCGTAGGTATGATAAGAAAGCCCTTTTCTGTCGGGGTTAGGATTGAACACCTGCAAAGGGATATTAATGAGGCTTTGTACGGCGATTTTGCTTTTCACCCCGCCCTTGGCGCGGCGGACTATAAGCTTGCGTCACACCTTCAAAACGGCAGGGGAGTATATACCTTTTGTATGTGCCCGGGCGGCGAGGTGATTAACGCCTCCAGCGAATTAGGCGGCATTGCGGTAAACGGTATGAGCGGGAGCAAGAGAGACGGGAAAAACGCCAACAGCGCTCTGCTTGTAAGCGTTGAACCCGATGACTTGGCGGGCGATGATGTGCTGGCGGGCTGTGTCCTGCAAAGAAAAACAGAACAGGCGGCGTATGCTGTTTCGGGCGGCGCGGTACCGGTGAGCACGGTAGGGAGCTTTGTTTTCGGCAAGCCCTTTGAAATCACAAGGGTTAAGCCTACCGTAAAGCCGCAATTTGCTTATGCTGATTTTGAAAAGATTTTCCCCGCCTTTGTTTGCGATAGCTTAAGAGAGGGAATTTTGCTGTTTGATAAAAAAATAAAGGGCTTTGCCGACCCGTCCTCGGTGCTTACCGCTCCCGAAACAAGAAGCTCGTCCCCCGTGAGGATAGTGAGGGGAGAGAACGGGCAAAGCCTGACCCACAGCGGAATTTATCCCTGCGGAGAGGGCGCGGGCTATGCGGGTGGAATAATGTCCGCCGCGACAGACGGTCTTAAAACCGCCGAGGCACTCCTTGCGGGAATATAGCTACAATATACCGTTGCTTTTTGCATTTGAAAGCCAGATATTAACGGGTGAAAATCGGTCTAAAATATAGCACCATTCATTTTCCACCGTATTTGGTTTAAGCTCAGTTTCTTCACACGGAATTATTAAAAGCAGGGTATTTGCCGTTCCTTCAAAAAAATAAAACCCCTTTAGCGCCTTAATAAGCCGCGGGATGAGTTCGGAAAAGCTCACTCCCTCGGCTTTTATTATAATTTTTTTCGGCCCCGTACTCACTTTGATTTTACAGCCGTCTTCGCTAAGGCTTGAAAGCTCCGATAAAAGCGCGGTATAAAGCCGTCTGCTGATAAGACGCACTCCGCCGCCCGAAAAAACAGCGGAAATCCTAATGCCCCTTTGCATAAGAATAATAACCGCCGCGCCTAAGAGCGAGTTTGAGAGCTTTATTATATCTGTCGGCGCCAATTCATTTTTATAATAAAACGCTTCCGCAAGACTTATTGTTTTAAGCTGGGACAGCTGTTTTAATCCTCCGCCGTTTAAACACGAGAGTTGAACATAAAGTCTGAGGGCGGACAAATACCGTTCAAAAGTTTTTGGCAAATATATCATAATGTGACCTCCGCATATGGAGTTATTATGCCAAATTATATAAAAAATAAAAAAATTGTTAAAGTTTAAACAAAGCACTTGAAAATGACGGAAAAATAGGTTAAAATAGTAAATGTAAAAATAAAGGAGGTAATTCCAATGGTTAAAGTTGCAATTAACGGATTCGGCCGTATCGGTCGTCTCGCATTTCGTCAGATGTTCGGCGCTGAGGGTTACGATGTAGTAGCTATCAACGACCTTACAAAGCCCTCTATGCTTGCTAATCTTTTAAAGTATGATACAGCACAGGGCGGCTACTGCGGTGCTATCGGTGAGAATCTTCACACCGTTTCCGCCGATGACGAGGCAGGCACCATTACCGTTGACGGCAAGACACTTAAGATTTATGCTGAGAAGGACGCTAAGGATCTTCCTTGGGGCGAAATCGGCGTAGATGTTGTTCTTGAGTGCACAGGCTTCTACTGCTCTAAAGAAAAGTCACAGGCTCATATTGACGCCGGTGCTAAGAAGGTTGTTATTTCTGCTCCCGCAGGCAACGATCTTCCCACAATCGTTTACAGCGTTAACGAAAAGACCCTTACTAAGGAAGACAACATCATTTCTGCTGCTTCCTGCACAACCAACTGCTTGGCTCCCATGGCTAAGGCTCTTAACGATTATGCTCCCATCCAGAGCGGTATCATGAGCACTATCCACGCTTACACCGGTGACCAGATGATTCTTGACGGTCCTCACAGAAAGGGCGACCTTCGCCGTGCACGCGCAGGCGCCGCAAACATCGTTCCTAACTCTACAGGCGCCGCTAAGGCTATCGGCCTTGTAATTCCTGAGCTCAACGGTAAGCTTATCGGTTCTGCTCAGCGTGTTCCGGTTCCGACCGGTTCTACCACAATCCTTACCGCTGTTGTTAAGGGTGCGGATGTAACTAAGGAAGGCATTAACGCCGCTATGAAGGCTGCCGCTTCTGAGTCCTTCGGTTACAATGAGGATCAGATCGTTTCCTCCGATGTTATCGGTATGCGTTACGGTTCACTCTTTGACGCTACCCAGACAATGGTTTCTAAGATTGCGGACGACCTCTATGAAGTACAGGTTGTTTCCTGGTATGACAACGAGAACAGCTATACAAGCCAGATGGTTCGCACCATTAAGTATTTCGCTGAGATCTAATTGTTATCTAAATTCGGCAGTCCTCGCCTTGGGCGGGGACTGTTTTTTTGGTTCTATTCCTAATGTTGGGGTTTCAATATTTATTGCCTCCCTCTGACGAGGGAGGTGGCACGGCTTTGCCGTGACGGAGGGAGAGAA
>JAXJVI010000164.1:0-10727 GCA_036308615.1 Acutalibacteraceae bacterium
ACCAAAAATCCCGTTCACGCAAGTGGACGGGATTTTTTTATCCATTGCGAAAGCAATGGTATATCACCAACGATAGCGATGCTGTCGTTGTATCTCATCAGTCCGTTAGGACAGTATATCATCACGCATAGCGTGTATCAAAAACCTTTCGCAATGATGATATACAAAACTCCGTTTTGATGATATGCAATGCTTCGCATCGATTTTCCACCTATTAATTACGAAATTTTAAAGGGAATTATTCTTTATTCCGTTTGATAAAATATAAACAGTTAACAAAAAATTCATAAAAAATTATGTTTCTTCCAACATTCTATGATATAATAACACAAATGGAAGAGGAGTGTTTTTATGAAAAAATTAACGGCGCTGAGTTTAATTTTCCTGTTACTGACTCTTTCGGCATGTAGGACAATAACATCGGATTTAAAAACCGATTCAAGTTATGACATAACATACATTACATCGGAAATTGAAATTTCATATGCAGACGAAAGCTCAGATGTAGATAGCTCCGATAGCTCTAAGTCCGATAAAAACAGCATTTTACCGGAAGAAATCACTCCAACCGCTGATGATACACAATCGGAAATCACGGTAAGCGTTCCCGAAGACGAAGTGGTGGTTCCGGTAGACCGGACCGATGAGACAGTTGACCCTGTAATTCCACCTGTTATTGAGCCGGAGAAAGCCATAACCGAGTTGCCGGATTTTGAAGAAGAGACATTTTCCGAACTTGATATTGAAATTCAAAGCTTTGAGCATACCGCCGTAAGCAAAGAGGACTATTATCAGTATTCACAAATGTCTGTCGCGGAAAAGCAGGTTTACAGTTTATTACAATCCGCCGTAATTAGTTGTAAAAACCGAGTTGATATATCAAAAATAGGACTGAATACCGATGCTGCTACGCTGGCGGTGTACCGTTTCAGGGCGGATTACCCTCAATATTTTTGGTTATCACATTCATTTGCTTTCACATATAACAGTATGAACGATACGGTTTCTTCAATTTATCTGCTTTATACTGACGGCACATCGGTTGATTGCCTAAAGCAAACAGGCGGAAACGATTTACAGGTAAGCATTATGGCTGACCGAAATAAAATAGCACAAAGACAAAAAGAGGTAAACGCCGCCATAGAAAGTATTATCAGCGAAATAGACGCTAATTGGTCGGATTACCGAAAGGAAAAATACATTCACGACTATGTTGCCGCAAATATGGTTTATGATTTTGATGCAGCCGAAGACCCCTATATCAGCGAAAATATTTTAAAGCCGGCGTTTGACATTTACAGTGCTTTGATAAATAAAAGCGGTGTGTGCGAGGCATACTCCAAAATGTTTCAGGTGCTTTGCTATGCAGTCGGCATAAATGCCAATCAGGTTACCGGTGTAGGACATATGTGGAATGTGGTTTTAATCGATGGCGAGTGGTATCAGGTGGATGTAACATGGGACGATTCGGATACATCGGGTCCTATGTATAGCGGCATTAGGTATAATTATTTTAACCTTTCGTCTAATCAAATTGCGGTAGACGGTTATCATACGCCGGACGGAACGCTCTATATTCCCGATTGCTCATCGAATAAATACTCCCTTCAGTTCGCTTGGCAATAAAAGCGGAAAATTTAAAAAAGTGGTGTGCAAACATCTCAAGGGAGCCAAGAGAACCGTCCCCTTGGCTCCTACAAACACCTCAAGGGAGCCAAGAGAACCGTCCCCTTGGCTCCTATTAGATGTTAAAAAATCGCTTGTTTCAGGAAAAGCCGTATGGCTTGAGGGTGTTTGGCAAAGAAAAATGGGATCGGGAAATATTTACGAATAGGAAGATGAATTATGGTAAAGGTTAATTTTAAAAAGCTCGATAAAAATGCGCATGCGCCGACATATGGTTCTCAGTTTGCCGCGGGAGCGGATTTATATGCCCTTACAAACGGCAAGACATTGCGTTTTGCTCCGGGTGAGACTAAAATGATACATACGGGTCTGGCGGTAGAAATACCTGAAGGCTATGCTGGTCTTGTTTATGCCAGAAGCGGAATTGCAACAAAAAGGGGACTTGCTCCCGCAAATAAGGTCGGTGTTATTGACAGCGATTATCGAGGTGAAGTTATGGTGTCGCTTCATAATCATTCGGGTGCGGAGCAGGAAATCGCAGATGGCGAACGCATAGCACAGCTTGTAATAGCACCCTTTTTAGCGGCGGAGTTTTGCGAAACAGACGAGCTTTCTGTCACAGACCGCGGAGAAGGCGGCTTCGGTTCAACAGGAAAAAAATAAATTTTTGTCACAAGAAAATTTAAAAGATGTTGGAGCAATTATATTTGCTTTCAACCTCTTTTTTATATACCTTGTGAGATTTTTTCCTTTTTATGCCGCCAAAAGCAGCTTCATTCTTAAAGACCTGATATTATGTGTATTTAGGAATGTTCATTGCGGTATTCTCTGGGAGAAATCCCCGTCTTTTCTTTAAATAGTGCCGAAAAATAACTGTTATCGTTATACCCCACCATGGCGGCGATTACAGAAATCGCTAAATTGGTATCTCTAAGCAGTCTTTTAGCTATATTGATTTTAAGCTTAATTTGATAGTCATAAGGGGTAGTGCCGAACTCTTTTTTAAAAAGCTTAACGCAGTAATCTTTAGAGCGGAATATTTGTTGTGCAAGCTCTTTATTTGAAATACAAATATCGGTATTGGATTCAATATATTTCATAAGTGTTAACGCTTCTTTGCTATGAAGCGTTTGTTTGTTTTTCTTTGAAAGTCTAGCGAGAATTTCAACAAAAACAGCTGCAACTTCTGCCTCTTCAAATTCGTTATGTTCCATACTCTCAGAAATTTTCGCAATCTTTAAGAAAAGGTCTTTCATTCCGCTTCCTTCAAAAAGCCATTTGTCTTTAAGTCCGTATTCTTCAATAAGTACAGGCGGAAGAGTGCCGCAAACATTGATGAAAATTTTCTCCCAAGGCTCATCGGCAGAGGAATAATAGTTTTGATTTTCACCCTGAGGCAAAAGATAAATGCTATCGGCAAAAACAGGAATATCTGCTCCGTTTTTTGTAACATATCCGTATCCGTTCAGTACATATTCAATGACTGTAACGCGAGAATTATTGCGCTTTATATGGTAACTTGCATCACAGTAGGAAATACCGGTAAGTTCTACATTTAGGGGAGAATTACTTTCCCTTTGGTAAACCTTTAAAGTTTCTTTCATTGTAATCTCCTTTCCTTTTCTATATTTATTATAGCAAAAACGGGCTGTTTTTCAATAACAGAATTGTTTTCCTAAACATTATAATTGTTTTCCGCTAAAAATTGTTGAAAAATCATTATATAATAAAATAAAAAATGTTGGAGGACAAAGCTTTATGAAAATGGGTATGCCTGCTATTCCGCTTCTTAACATTGACCCTTATTTTTCTGTTTGGGGTAAAAAGAATTCGCAAAGTAAGTGCGTGCTAAACGGATCTTCAAATACCATGCATTGGACAGGAGCGAACAACACAATCTACGGTAACATCTCGGTTGACGGTGAGGACTACTGCTTTATAGGTGCCAATGCCAAAAATAAGATTAATCAGGTCGATATAGATATTGACGCTTTATCGACATATGTTGTTTATGAAGGCGCAGGAATCAGACTGTTTGCCACCTTTACCTCTCCCTTAATGGCTGACAGTCTCTATTACTCCTCCCGACCGGTCACTTTCTTAAAGCTTGCTTACGAAAGCATTGACGGCAAGGAGCATAAGGTAAACGCAAGTATTGCATTTAGCGAGGAATTCGTATTAAATAAAAGCGGAGAGGGAAGAGCTTGGTCGGAAAATGTTGCCATAGACGGTATTACTGCGGTGAAAATGGGTAACGGCAAACAGGATGTTCTTGGCAAAAAAGGCGATGACATCCGTATTGATTGGGGATATCTCTACCTCGCAGTAAAAGGCGAAGCAAAGAGCGGAAACAAGGTTATCAGCGACAATCTTTACAGTATTTATCTTGAAAAAGAGCTTGATAACGAGGCGGTTTTTGCTATAGCATATGATGATATCGCAAGTATTAAATACTTCGGCGATAACCTTAATGCGTATTGGAAAAAGGACGGCAAGACAATAGAAGAGGCTATTTCTGAGGCTTTAAACGAATATGATTCACTCTTTATTAAATGTAAAGAATTTTCCGATAGTCTTACAAAAGCAGCCACCGAAAAGGGCGGCGAAAAATACGCTGACCTTCTAAGCCTTGCTTACCGTCAAGTAATGGCTGCACATAAATTGGTTGTTGACAAAGACGGCAATAATCTTTATATTTCAAAGGAATGCTTTTCAAACGGTTGCGCTGCCACAGTAGATGTTACATACCCAAGCGCACCAATTTATCTATACTATAATACCGAATTATTAAAAGGCATGCTTCGTCCTATATTCAAATATGCAAATATGGAACAGTGGCCGTATGACTTTGCTCCCCACGATGTTGGACAGTATCCCATTCTTGAGGGCCAATTCTACGGCGGAACAAGAATTAATATGCAAATGCCGGTTGAGGAATGCGGCAATATGCTTACTTTGGTGGCGGCAATTTGCGAAAAAGATAATGACTATTCTTTTGCTATTGAGAATATTGAACTGTTGGAGCAATGGAGCAAATACCTCATCAAATACGGCCTTGACCCTGAATATCAACTTACTACTGATGACTTTGCAGGACGGATTGCACATAACTGCAATCTGACCGTTAAGGCTATTATGGGTATGGTCGGTCTTGCAAAAATATATAAAGGAATCGGAAAAATCTCCGACAGCGAAGAGCTTTTTGTAAAGGCTGAGGAATATGCAAAATCTTTTGTCGAGCGTGCCGCAAATCCTGACGGCAGCTACAGACTCGCTTTTGACAGAGAAGGTACTTTCTCGCTTAAATATAATGCAGTTTGGGATAAGCTTTGGAAAACCGAGTTATTCCCCAAAGAATTCTATGACGGTGAAATTGCAAGATATAAAAAGGAAGCACTTCCTTTTGGTATTCCGCTTGACTCCCGCGAAACCTACACAAAATCCGACTGGCTTTTGTGGATTGCCTGCCTTGCTGATAATAGGGAGGATTTTGAATATATAACAGGACTTCTTTGGAATGCCTATAATGTATCAAGAAGTAATGCTCCTATGACCGACTGGTACTATGCCGATACCTCTGAAATGCGGGGCTTCCGTCACAGAACTGTTCAGGGCGGTTTGTTCATAAAATTATTATTCGATTGAGGTTAAGCACCGATACGGTGCGTAAGGGGTCGGCTATATCGGTTGTCTTCTTTCCGTGATTATAAATATCAAAAGCAGATGCTTTTTTCTGAGTTGTGGCGGTATTAAGATACATTGTATAAAATAAAAAAGCAAGTCAGAAGCTTTGTAAAATAAATTATTCATTATTCAAAAGCGCAAGCGGCTTCAATATTAGGTATTCATTTGAAAAAGTCGCTTTAATGAATATTGAAGGAATTAATATTTAATAATCAATAATACAAACGAAAAAGTCGCTCGATTTACATCAAGCGACTTTTTCGTTTGGCGTGCGATGCAATTAAGTACCGCTTTAGCGCGAGAGAAAAAACTGCAAAAAAGAAGAACCTCGAATACGCGTCTGCGTACCGAGGCACTCGGTTGGCGCGCTGAGAGGGACTCGAACCCCCGACCCTCTGCTTAGAAGGCAGATGCTCTATCCAGCTGAGCTATCAGCGCATATGATATTCACAACAAAGGTTATTATATCATATTAGTTTCAAATAATCAAGTAAAATTTTATATTTATTTTTTAGCGTTTTCTGTTTGTTATAGCAATCAGGCGGATAAGCTGTGCTAAGGAGACAAGCGCGGCGGCAATATAGGTCATAGCCGCGGCTGTCAGCACTCTTTTAGCATACTTAACATCATTGTCTGTAAGCAGAACTGCGCCCTTTTTAAGGGAGGCTACGGCGCGGCTTGAGGCGTTAAACTCAACGGGCAGAGTAATAAGCTGAAAAATAAAGGCTCCGCAGAAGAAGAGTACGCCTAACTTCACTAAAAAATAGAAGTTAAATATAAGTCCGATAATAAGCAGCGGCAGGGAAAGCTGTGAGCCTAAGTTGCATACGGGCAGTATAACCGAGCGCAGCTTTATCGGGAAATAGCCCTTTGCATACTGGACGGCGTGACCCGCCTCATGTGCGGCAACGCCTACTGCGGATATACTGTATGAATCGCATACCGACTGAGACAGTCTTATTGTGTTGGTGCGGGGGTCATAGTGGTCGGTCAGGTTGCCTGAAACCCGTTCGATTTTAACCCCGTGAACGCCGTTTAATTCCAGCACTCGGCGCGCCGCGTCCGCTCCGCTTATATCGGTACGGTAGGCGGAATATTTTGAAAATGTGGTCTTAACCTTTATCTGCGACCACAGCGCAATAATAATCGCGGGCACTACAAGATATAGATAAAGGGAATCAAAGCCGTAGTAATATAATCCTCCCAAAAGGTGTCACTTCCATAATAATCGATAGTATTATTATATACCCAAATAACTAAGAATGTATAAAATATTTTTAAACATTAAAGCGGAAGAGAACAATGTCGCCGTCCTTCATAATATAGTCCTTGCCTTCGCTTCGTACAAGACCTTTTTCCTTGGCGGTCACCATATTTCCGCCGCACTCGTTTATAAACTCGTCAAAGCCTATAACCTCGGCACGGATAAAGCCGCGCTCAAAGTCCGAATGGATTTTGCCCGCCGCTTGGGGCGCTTTTGTACCTTCGGTAATCGTCCAAGCTCTAACCTCGGGCTTGCCGGCGGTGAGATAAGATATAAGTCCTAAAAGGTGGTAGCATTTTTGAATCATACGGTCAAGACCCGAGCGTTCAAGTCCCAATTCTTCAAGGAACATTTCCTTTTCTTCGTCGGAAAGTCCCGAAATTTCCGCTTCAAGAGCGGCGCAAATAGGGAGAATTTCAGCCTTTTCGGTTTCGGCTATCGCTTTTACCGTGTTGTAGTTTGCATTGGCTTCAATGCCGTTAGTAAAGTCGTCCTCGCTCATATTGCAGGCATAGATTACAGGCTTTGCGGAAAGCAGGGGAGTGTCGTCAAGCACCGCCTGCTCGGTCTCGTCATTTATTTCAACCGAACGCGCGGGAAGTCCCTTTTCGAGATGCTCTGATAACCGCTTTAAAAAGTCAACCTCTCCCTGAAGCTTTTTGTCACCCTTTAATGCCTTAAGCGTGCGGTCAAGACGGCGCTGTACCATTT
Organism: Acutalibacteraceae bacterium; assembly: GCA_036308615.1. Classification (GTDB taxonomy): domain Bacteria; phylum Bacillota; class Clostridia; order Oscillospirales; family Acutalibacteraceae; genus UBA737. The sequence continues at coordinate 7,286 of JAXJVI010000164.1, forward strand.
CAATATCCGAGAAAATAAGCTCAAGGTTGATTGTCTCAATGTCTCTTTTGGGGTCTACCGAGCCCTCGACATGGATAATATCATCGCTTTCAAAGCAACGGACAACATGGACGATTGCGTCAACCTCCCGTATGTTTGAGAGAAACTTGTTGCCGAGTCCCTCGCCTTTGGAAGCCCCCTTTACAAGACCCGCAATATCCACAAATTCGATAACTGCGGGGGTGAATTTATCGGGCTGATAAATTTCGGCAAGCTTTTCGAGCCTTTCATCGGGAACGCTTACCATTCCTACATTCGGCTCAATCGTGCAAAACGGGTAGTTCGCCGACTGAGCTCCCGCGTTTGTGATTGCGTTAAATAAGGTTGATTTTCCGACATTCGGAAGTCCTACCATACCTAATTTCATAATTCTTCATATCTCCTTTAAAATCCTTTATTTATCAGGGTTTTCGGAGTGTTGCACTTCGCATCTACTCCATTTTTACTCCATTTTCGTATGGAATTATATTAAGATTCATCTAAAACCTGATTATTTTCAAATTGCTTTATAGCCTGGTTCATAGAATCAGTTGTAACGTGAACATAACGATCCATCGTTGTTTTGATACTGGCATGACCGAGTAGTTTTTGTAGCACCTTCGGTTGCATACCCGCCTCAATTGCTCTTGTGGCGTAAGTATGGCGTAGAGCGTGCATACAAAACCGTTTGATTCCCGCCTCATCACAAAGCTTATAAAGGTGAGTATCGTAGGAACTGTTCTTCGCCGGTTCTCCCGTACGCCAATTGATAAACACAAGATCTCCCATCACAAGCTGAGAGGTAGCACCCGTTCGCCTGTCTATGTATTCAAGTGTTTCTGAAAGCAAGGGAGACTTTTTCCTATGCTCACGATTATCCCATATCTCTTTTAAAATATTGTATGCACGTTCTGTCAGAGGTATGGTGCGATAGCTTTGCGGTGTCTTAGGCGGTCCTGCTCGCCAATATCCTTGTTTGTGTCTGTACTCCAAAGTTTTGTTGACGGTAAGCGTGCGCTTCTCAAAATCAATCGCATCCCAAGTAAGTCCTATTAGCTCGCCGGTTCGCAAACCCGTCTCAAGAATCAAAGCGTATTGATTATAATTATGAGAACGCTTTGCGGCCTGAAGAAAAATCCGTTGCTCTTCACGGGTTAAGAATTTTATATCATCCTTCGCCCGAACGGGTTTTGTGTATCGGACACCATTCATCGGATGTTTTATGATTAAATCATTCATAAGTGCCGCTTTCAGCATCGTACCCATTGCAATATAGGTTTGTCGGATGGTCGAGCCTGCATAAGTTTCATCCATTTGCAGTAAAACCTTTTTACAATGCATTGGCTTCACGTTGGCGATTGCCATTTTACCAATGACCGGCTGAATATTGAAGGTGTACCGTTCGCGGTAGTTTCGCAACGTGTTCGGTGCGAGATCTCCAACGATATTTTCTATCCAAAATTCAAACCATTCATCAACCGTGGTTTCGGTCGGAACAAAAATGCCTTCATGCTTATCAGCATACTTTGAATCTTCAATCCAATTACGAGCTTCGGGAATGGTAGCGAAATATTTTTCGTGACGATTGCCTAATTTGTCAACAAATCTTGCGCTGTATAAACCATCCTTTCTTTGACGAATGCCTTTACCGCATTCTTTACCTTTTAAATTTTTTCCCAATATGTACTCCTTCCCCACTGAGAAAAGAGCACACCGCTACACAATAAGTATAACATAAAACGTGTCTTTTCTCAAGTGATTAAACATTATTTTTATAATTTTTTTGATTGTCGAGTTATATCGTCAGTCTTGAACTGATGAACTCTTCAAACTCTTTACGTTTTACCAACTTCTTCTTACCCACAAAAAGTACGAACGGACAGTTAGGTGTGCGAAGCATCTCATCAATTTTATTAATTCCAATATTGCTGTACTCGGCGGCTTCACGTATTGTCAACGCCAACTTTTCGTGGATAGGAACCGTTTGAACATTATTTGTCATAACAGTTTTATCCTCCTTTGATGTTTTTTCCGAAAACATTTGTGGATAAAACTTGAGGAATCTTTTTTATTCATTTCAAGAAAACATTAACTAAATTTTTTCGAGGAAGGTTGGCTCGAAAACAAAAAGAACATCACCGCAGTAAGTGATGTCCCCATAAAAAGCACAGATATGTAGTAAAATATGTCCCTACAGAAATAGCATTTTCGCAGTATATGGTGATACCCGTTCCATTTGTTAAGTGGAGTAAAGATGACCCCTACTAAACTTATCCGGAGTAAAGTATGTCCCTGAAAAGACAGTATTTGTACGAAGTATAAATGTCACCTAAAAATAGTATTCGGAGTAAAGGATGTCCCCACAGCATTACAACTATCCGCAGTAAAGAGTGATACCGTCTTATGAAGAAGCGTCCGCACTAAAGATGTCTCTACTTATTAAGGGTAATGCCAAAAAGATGATTTCGCAGAAATACATTCCCCCTTATAGGTTAATTTTTGATTTACAATAATAATCGTACCTTATACAATGCTCAGCCGACGGGATGTTGATGAAATTCTAACTTTATCGTGTAAAATCATTAAAAAGCTTCTATTTTCGTTTTTTTATGATCAAAAGATAAAAAACTATAAAAATGATTTACTGTTCGATATGATTAGAGTTCGAGAGTTTTTTGCGCCTCTCGTTTTTGTGTTTTAAACATTTTGAGAGAGCAAAAATGATGCTCTGTCATTGGCTGTTTTACTTTCTTTTTAGTGTTTTACTTTCTTTTTAGTTTTAAGAGCATCATACTTTCGGTTTTAGATGACAAAGAAATTATTTACATTTTGAGGTTGACAAGAGGGAGAGAAATCTGAGCATCACAAAGGGACAGTCATCTTTTATAATCTCCAAATGTAAATCATCGTAAATCGAATCGCCCGAAATGACATTCATTTATTCTCTCGAAATGTAAGTGAACCCCTCATTAGAAAACGACAGTTTTCCCTATAATTAATCTCCTATTAATCTAAAAATAATCTATGAAGGTCATTTGCAAACGAGTATCATCTAATCATCCGAAAGAGAAAATCATCATCATTTGCAACCGACAATTATTTAAAAAATATTCCCAAAAGAGAACGACCTGTGCCTGAAAGGGTGCAGGTCATTAATGTTTTCTTGAACTGAACATAAAAAGTTTTTTTACATTCTCTATAGAAATTTTAATAAAAGAAATTTCTTATTACGGCATAAAACTGCGAAAAAATTAAAAATTTTTACCTTTATAGCCGCAAAATCAAGAAATTATTATCGAAAATTCTTAATTCAGGCTCAAAATTAATGTTTTCTTGAAACTCGAAAATAAGGTTCCGCAGATTTTATGTGTTGAAAAAATTTATTTGAGGCGGACAAATAAGTTCTCTCAACGGAAAAACAAAA
>JAXJVI010000165.1:0-7446 GCA_036308615.1 Acutalibacteraceae bacterium
AATATATCCCTCCACCGCCGTTCGGCGGTCCCCCTCCCTTTAGGCAAGGGAGGCTATAACAACTATCATTTCACCTCTACAAACCCCAATTTGTTATTTTACACCATTTTTGCAGTGCTTATTGTTTTTTTGTTATCGCGTCTGCGGCGCATAGCGCGCTTGACCACGCCCACTGGAGATTAAAACCGCCGCAATCACCGTCTATATCTAAAATCTCGCCTATCGCGTAAAGCCCCTTGTAATCGCGGCTCATCATAGTTTTAGGGTCGAACTGTTCGGTGTCAAGCCCGCCCGAGGTTACCTGTGAATTGATAAATCCCGTATTTCCCGTGACATTAAAGCTGAAGTCCTTGATAAGGGCGGCGATTTTTTGCGGTGCATTATTATCAAGCGAGCGAACGGGTGTATTAAGCTTATAGCCCGCCGACTTAATTATAACCTGACCGAGCCGCTTATTCATCATACCCGTAAAAAATTCATCGGTGCTTCTGGCTCCAAGGATAGCTATTCTGCCGTATAGCTCCTCAGTTAAGGCTTCAAGGCTTTTATCCGGCATAAGATCAAGGGATATAACTGGGCTCATAGTCCTTGCCGCCGCACCCGAAACCTGAAGTATGGGCGGACCCGAAAGCCCGTAATCGCAGAAAAGCACTTCACCGAATTCCCGACGCAACAGCTTTCCGCCGGATTTAAGGCTTACATTGGCATTCACCTTAATTCCTTTAAGCTGGCGCACGATTTCGGGTTCGGTTTTAAGCTGAACTATTGCCGGGTAGGTTTTAACAGTATTAAAGCCCGCATTTTTTAAAAGGGAGAGCATTTGACCGTCATTTCCAAGCTTGTTACCGCCCGAAAGCAGTCCTGCGGCGATTATAATATTTTCGGTCAAAAAGTTGAGATTATCCGCAATAACCTTAAAAAGCCTGCCCGAAAGCTGAATATTAGTGACCCTTGTTTCGGTGCAAAGTATTACGCCCAGCTCCTCTGCGGCAAAGCGAAGGCAGTCCACGACCGAAGCCGCCTGCAGGGAGGCAGGGTAGCCCTTGTCCTCCTCAAAGACAAAATCAACGCCGACAGAGTGAAAAAAATCCTCGGTTTGTTTACCGCTATAGCGTGATAGGGCGTACATGGCAAAATCGGTATTTCTGCCGTGATAATGTTCTTTGGTTATGCTTTTATTAGTTATATTACAGCGGCCGTTGCCTGTGGCGGCAAGCTTTTTTCCGACCCGCGGCAAGGCTTCAAGCAGTCTTACGGATAAAGCGGGATTTTTCTGTTTCAAAGCTACCGCCGCGCAAAGTCCCGCCGCGCCTCCGCCGATTATTATTACATCATTTTTCATATTTTAATGCCGTTCGTCAAAATTTGAATATGTCTCGCAAAAGCGCGCCTGAAATGAGGGCGGCTCATTTTCGGCGTAAAGATGGGAAATATCGCTAAAGCCGCAGCAACGGAAATAGGCTTTTCCTTGCTCTCGTTCCTCGGTGATAAGGGTAGTGACCGAGGAGGTAAGGGCTACAAAGCCGTGCCATAGCTGAACGGGGGAGATATTAAGAATATGGGAAAGCAGTACGCACTCCACCCCGAAATGACAGAAAAGGGCAACCGTATCGTTGCTTTCCTTTTCCACTCTGTATAAATTACCCTCACGGACATAGCCGTATTTTTGGAGCAGTCGGTCTATTCCGTCAACCGCCGCGGCGTATTTTTCCTTAATATTCCCGCTTGACATAAGGGGAGTATCAAGCCATTTGTCCTTATCAAAAAACATAGGCTCTTTTGTCCAACAGTCGGGCAGTAAATCCCAGGGTATTCTTTTTTCACCCGTTTTAGGGTCAATTATGTAGCCTGAAAATTCTTCGAGCCAGCGCTGAATTTCCGCCTCCTTGCCGAAAGCGGCGAGGGTAGGAGCCGCCGTTGCTTTAGCTCTGCCCAAGGGCGAACAGTAAAAGTCCTTAATATTTAGCTTTACAAGCCTGTTTTTTAAAAGCTCCGCGTCACGGCGACCCTTTTCGGTAAGGGAATCAATACTGTAATCGGGGTCGCCGTGACGGATTATTAAAAGCCTCATTTTTTATCACCTAATCAACAAGAGCGAGAATGGCGGGCTTAGGTCTCGCTCCCGTTTCTATTTTCACAAGCTCGCCGTTTTTAAATACCGCAAGGGTGGGAATGGAGGAAACCGAAAAACGCTCCGCAAGGGCGGGGGCTTCGTCAACATTTACCTTGCAGACCTTAATATCCTGCCTTTCCTCGGCTATTTCATCGATTATGGGGGAGACCATTTTGCACGGCCCGCACCAAACTGCGAAAAAATCAACCAAAACGGGCCTGTCCGAATTAATGACTTCCGCTTCAAAGTTAGTTTCGTTTAAATTTATAACTGACATAATTACACTTTCCTTTCTCTGTTATTATCCGAAGAAAACAGAAAAAAATACAACTTAGTCGGTAATGAATAAACATTACCGACTAAAAATTTTACTGTTCTTCCGCTACAATCTCAATATCTGCAATGTTTACATTAACCTGCGTTACCGCATTGCCGGTCATAGTCTGAATTTTATCCTTTATGTTATTCTGTACCTTTTCGGCAACCTCTTTTGCCTTCGCGTTCTGCTTAACGCAGAGATAAACGCTTATCTCAATAGCGCCGTTAATGCTTTCAACCTTGACGCCCTTGAAGGCGTTTTTGGTTTTAACGATTCCCTTTAAATCAATCGATTTTTTTGAAAGACCCGCTACGCCTTCAACCTCTTTAGCAGCAATTTCCGCCATTTTTTCGATTACTTCGGTGTTTACGGACAGCTCGGTTTTGTTATTTTCCATGGATATACCTCCGTTATTCAACATACTTTAAGTCTATTATACCACATTTTTCAAATAACTCAACACTTATTTTATCGGAACTATCTTGATATTTGAAAGGGGGATATTTGTCTCTGCGGTAACAATATCCTGTATTTGGAGGGTTTGGGCGGAGGTAAGCCCCTCTGAATTCACAACAACGCTTATTCCCGTATCGCTGATAACTGCCAGCGCTTTTTCAAATCCCTTTGCTTTAAGGAGGGCTTCAATATTGGCTTCACTTTCCATTCTGTCCGCTATTTCCTCCGCCTTTGCCACGGCGGATTTTTTGTCCTCTTCGGTGAGCTTATCGCTTTTAAGGGTTTCCTCAATTAGCTCCTGAGCCTCTTTTCGGGCGTCCTCGCGTTCTTTTTTTGCAGAAGAAAAATAATCCCCGTCCTTTTCCTCTGTCTTGGCGGCGGTTTGCACAGCCTCGCTTTCGGAGCTTGTGTTATTCACATAAGCCGCCTCGCCTAAATACTTACCCGATGAGGGCGTATATTTCATATTAAGCCAAATTGCCGCCGCTAAGGCTAATACCATAGCCGTTACGGCTATCTGACTTTTTCCGAAAACCTTACCTTTTTTCATTGAACTTTTCCTCCTGCTATGTATACTCTTTTTGAAGTTATGTTAAGCGCCGCTGTAACGGCATTTTGAATTTTTTCGTTTATCAGCTCATCGTCTCCTCCCTCGCATACAATCGCCACACCGCGCACCTCGGGCATTTCGGCGGTCACAAGCAAGGCCTGTTCGCCGCCGTCGGCGGTTTTTACTGTAATATAGGTCTGTTTCAGCTCGCTGCTGGTGCTTGTAAGATTGCTTGCGGTCTTGTTTTCCGAAACACCCTCCGTAATATCGGCATATGAATATTTAATGCCGCTTTCAAGGGTTATTACTACCTTTAGTTTATCGCTTCCCGTGATGCTTTTTACGATTTCTCCGATGCTATCCTCAAGCTCTGCCTTGTATGCCTCGGCGGTTAACGATTCTGTCGGGGCAGTCCTGCTTTCCCTTTCTTCACCGCCGCCTATAAAGGAGGAAAGACAGATAAGGGCAATCCCTACAAGACCTGCCGCTACAAGAAGCTTCGGATTTTTGATTTTTTCGGTCAGCTTATTTATTACATCATTCATTTACTATCTCTACCTCTGTGTTTTCAGCCGCCTCGCCTAAAGCCGCTAATACTCTTTCTTTGTCGCAGTCCGAATAAATTATAACTTTACTAATAACTATGCTGCCGTCCGGCGTTTTATCCGTACAAACCGTAATTTCGGTAAAATTAATTTCGTTGCTTTTAAGCACCTGCCCGTATACATACCTTGCCGAGGCGGCTTTCAATTCCTCGTCCGAGACCTCGACATCGGCGCTAAAGCTTATATCGGTATTAAAACCGCCCTTTAAAAATCCCGCCGCAGAGATAATTGTTACGAGGAAGACAAGGCTTAATACATATTTTACGGGCTTTCCTAAGCTGCCGTCGGGACAGATAAGGTGTACCGCGCCTATAAAAACGCAGGCGGTGCAAAGGGAGGTTAAAAATGCGCTTAAGCCGTTCATACCGCACGCACCCCCGTGACTATAGCTGCAAGCGAAATTACAAACATCGCCCCCACAAGCAGTATAATTCCTATTAAAAGAGACATCATTGAATCCACCGCCCTCAAAAGTCCGGCTATTCCTCCTAAAGAGAAAAGCTCCGACACCGCCGAGGAAACGAGCAGTACCGCCCGCCAGATAAGCAATTCTATTATAAGCGGCAACAATGTAATCCCGCAGGCGAGTGCGCCGTAAATTCCGACAGACGATTTCAAAAGCCCCATAGAAGCAGTTACGGTGTTCATCGCTTCGGACAGTACTCCCCCCGCTATGGGAACCGAGGAGCCTATAATAAACTTTGCGGTTTTAGAGACTAAGGTATCCGCCGAGGCGTTAACGGCGGTTTGAATACCTAAAACCGCTAAAAATACGGTGGAAATGAAAGCCATTATCCAAAAGGAGAGCTTTTTGACCGTATCGGCTATCCCTGATTTTTTAATCATCGGAGATACCGCACTGCTTAGGCTTAACGCAAGATAACCGCCCATTAAGGGAAGAACCGCAAAGCTTGAAATATAGGTCACCGCTTCCGTCGCCGCGAGAAGCAACGCACTCATGGAAGCCGCGGTAACTGCCGACCCGCAGGCGGCAACGATTACCGCGAATACAGGAATAAAGGCAAGCATAAAAACTCCGGCGCCCTTAAGCGCGTTTACCGAGGCTTTAATAACAGAGGAAACAGGTAGGGCTATCACCGCGGCTGAGGACGCCGCCGCCGCATATATCGCCGCAGTCATTGCGCTGCTTTTAATTTCAACCGAGGAGAGGGCGGCGGAAATAAGTATTATTGCTATTATTCCGGCGCCTGCCTTAAGGGGAGCCTTTGCGCCCGAAGAAATAAAGCCTAATATATGCTTAAACACGCTTTCGGCAGAGAGGGTATTTACCCAGCCGTAATCCGACGGATCTATACCGTTTTCGGAAAAATAATCCTTTGCGGCGTCGGGGAGGGCGTCCTCTAAATCTTCAGCCCCGCTGTTTTTGTATTGCTCGGTGTAAAAATCCTCGGGCGACCCGCTTTCCTCCGCCGAAACGCTTATGGTCAACAAAGCCGCAAAAACCCAAAACAGAATTAATATTCTTAGTTTTTTCATAATCCGCTCCGTAATGTTCAAGTCAAAAAGCTTAATGCCGTTTCCAAAACCGCCGCTATAAGCGGGACGGATATAATGAATATTGCGCATTTTCCCGCAAGCTCCGCCTTAGCGGCTAAGGAGGCTTGACCGCTGTCCCGACAAATATCGGCTATAAATCCCGTCACATATCCTATACCCAGCGCTTTTAGTGCTACCGCAAAATATTCTGTGTTGATACCGTTGTTTAAAAGCTTTGCGTTAATATATTCAATCGGCGCTATAATTCCCTTTAATATACAGAGCGTAACGACCGTGCCGCCTGCTAAGGCTACCGTGAGGGCGTATTCAGCCTTTTGCTGTTTTAAAACAACCGCCAAAACCGCGGTTATGATACAGATTGCAAGTATTTTAAAAATATCCATTTTTAAAGACCGAAAATGCCTTTAACGGTTGTAAAAAGGTCGGCAATCGCGTTGACAATCATCAAAAGCACTACCACAAGCCCGGCTAATGTGGTGAGCATTGCCTGATCCTCTCTGCCCGAGCGGACAAGTAAAAGGTTAAGTACGGTAACTATTATTCCTATTGCCGCTATTTTGAAAATAAAATCGACATCCATTAATTTCACCTACAAAAAGAATATGCAAATAAAAAGCCCGCACAGTATACCAAGGGAGCTGTAAAGGCGGCAAAGCTGACCGCATTTTTTCTCCGCCTCATCGCTTTTTTTCTCCACAAGCACCATATAAAGCCCTATGCGCTCATATTCGGACTCGGAATCCGACATACCAAGGTCACGGAAAAACTCCTCTAAAATCTCGGCGTCTGCTTTTTCCAAATACATAGTATTGATAATTGCTTTTCCCTCCGAAATACTTGCCGTACCTTCATCAAAGCAAAGAAAAATCAGCCGCTCGATTTCACCGCTTCCCATCCGTACACGCTCCCTTAAATCAGCCATTGAGCGGTATAGCTCCAATAGCTTTTTGTGCCTTTTTTTAAGCCCGAAGGATTTTAAAAAACCCGCGAGGGAGCAGACCGAGAAAACGGTTATAAGCCCTAAGATTTTAAACAGCCACGCCACGGCAAAGCTCCTTTACGGATATTATTTTAATTGTTCCGCCGTGAACGCGGGGGAGGAGGGCTATCCTTGATACCGCTCCGCTTTCTATTAATGCGGCGGTAACCCTTCGCTTCATCAGGTCTTCGGCGGTACCGATATGCGCGGTAGTTATGACCGTTACGCCTGCGCAAAAGCTTTCGCTGACCCGTTTCAGCTCCTCTTTAGTGCCTATTTCATCAAATGCTACTATATCGGGAAACATAGTCCTTACCGCTATTTCTATGCCCGCCGCCTTGTCTGGGGTCAACAGCACATCGCTGTCGGGCCCTAAATCGTTGCCCGTTTTGCCGCCAATACCTCCCGAAATTTCACCGCGGCTGTCAATCACCGAGACACGGTAATGCTTGCCGCAAAGCCCGCCCGACAGCTGTCTTATAAGATCGCGGAGTACGGTTGTTTTTCCGCTTCCGGGAGGTCCTGCGATCAAGAGCCCTCCGCCGTCAAAATCTGCGGCAATATCGTTAGCCGCACCGATAATTTCCCTGGCGATTCTTATATTAACCGAGGTTATATCGTGCATAACTCCGCCCTCTGCCAGTGTGCCGCACACCCCCGCACGGTGACCGTTATTCATCATAATAAATCCGCTTTTAAGCTCATTTTCGTGGGCATAAACCGAGTTTTTGCAAAGCAGCCTGAAGCTTTCCTCTAAGTCGGCTTTATCGGCTTTTAATAGGTCGCGGGTAATTATAAAGGAGGTTTGTCCGCTTGTCCTTATAAATACCGTTTCACCGCAGACTGTGAGCGCTAAGGGAAGTCCCGCACGCAGTCTTATTTCCTCGGCATTGCTCTTTATTGTTA
>JAXJVI010000166.1:0-1801 GCA_036308615.1 Acutalibacteraceae bacterium
TTTACACCGATATGAAGTATATGGGCGACCGTGTGGACATTCACTATGTAATGCCTATGGGCGAGATTGTGTATGACTTTTTCGATGCCTTAAAGTCTCGCACAAAGGGCTACGCCAGCTATGATTACGAGGCAAAGGGCTATGAAAAATCAAAGCTTGTAAAGCTTGATGTAATGCTGGCGGGGGATGTTGTGGACGCGCTTTCCTTTATAGTCCATTCCGATAACGCCTATACAAGGGCGAGAAAAATTGCCGAAAAGCTTAAGGAATATATCCCGAGACAGCTTTTCGAGGTGCCCATTCAGGTGGCGGTTTCGGGAAAGATTATCGCCCGTGAAACCGTAAAGGCGCTTCGTAAGGATGTGCTTGCAAAGTGCTACGGCGGCGATATAACGAGAAAGAAAAAGCTGCTCGAAAAGCAGAAAGAGGGCAAAAAGCGTATGCGCCGCTTAGGCTCGGTTGAGGTGCCGCAGGAGGCGTTTATGGCGGTGCTTAAGTTAGACGAATAGTAAGGGGAAAAAGGCTATGACTAAATCACAAAGGCATAAGGCGATAGTGAGACGCAGAATTTTTGTTTCTGCCTGCGCTGTGATATTGGCGGCAGTCATTCTGCTTATCGCTTTCGCGGTAAAGGCGGTGATGACCGGAGGCGAGAAGGATAACACTTCCTCTGATGTAAGCAGTATACAGAGCGATAATATGTCAGATGTTTCGTCCGAGCAGCCCTCGACTCCGAGCTATCCAGAAACAGGACCTAACGGCCTTGACGCGAATTACACCAAGCTTTTGCTTGTAAACGGTGAAAACCCGTTGCCCGAGGATTACGATTACGAGGGCAATTTAACCACCATTCCCGACGAGTATATTAACGGTTCCCTTAAGCAGATTGATAAGGATGTTTGGCCCTATATGAAGGCGATGATTGACGCGGCGTGGGCGGACGGTGTTAAATTATATGTATGGTCTCCCTACCGCTCATATGCTACGCAGGATATGTTATTCAAAAGGCAGATAGACCGCCAAATCGCAAAGGGCGTGCCTGAAGACAAGGCGGAGGAGGCGGCGGCAACGGTAGTCGCAAGACCGGGGACAAGCGAGCACCACACGGGGCTTGCCGCCGATTTTAATATGGCGGACGATAAGTTTGAAACCACCGAGATGTACGCTTGGATGCAGCAGCACGCCGCGGATTACGGCTTTATAATGCGGTACAGCGGCGAAAAGCAGGAGATTACCGGCGTAATCCACGAATCCTGGCATTACCGCTTTGTGGGTATTAACGCCGCAAAGGAAATCAACAGGCTTGATATGTGCCTTGAGGAATATGTGGAGTACCTTAATAAGCAGTAAACTAAATAAGAGCGGGGCTGTAAAAAAAGTCGGGGTTTGTAGAGGCTAATTCGTAATTCGTAATTCGTAATTCGTAATTCGTAATTCGGAATTAAACAATGCGAAAATTGAGGATTTTATAGGCGAAACATAAAGATATTTTGTAGGGTCGGGCTCGAACGACCGAAAAATCAAATATCTATTCTCTACAAACACACAGACAACTCCAAATTTGTCTTTTACAGCCCTAATTTAAAAAAATTAAAAAAACCCTTGATATTTTGTGTTTTTTATGGTAATATAGTTCTTGTTCTAGGGGAAAAGCCTGACCGAGAGCTTAAAACACTCGGTTTACTTCTTCACTATTACTTCTTACTTTTTACTTCATATATGGGGGTATAGCTCAGCTGGGAGAGCGCTTGAATGGCATTCAAGAGGTCAGCGGTTCGATCCCGCTTATCTCCACCAAAAA
>JAXJVI010000167.1:0-3744 GCA_036308615.1 Acutalibacteraceae bacterium
ATAAAAGCTTATGAAAGAAGTGCTGAAAAGAAATGAGTGTAAAGGTAACCATTACAGACAATCAGAAAAAAATCAAGCTGCCCACGGGTACAAGACTTCTTATCAGAAAGGCTTGCACCGCAACCCTTAAGCTTGAGGGCTTTGACGACCCTGCCGAGGTAAGCGTTACCCTGGTAAATGATGAAACGATAAGGGAAATGAACAGTAAGTTCCGCAATATTGACGCGTCAACCGATGTGCTTTCCTTCCCGCTTGGCGAAAACGGCGTTTATGATGTAAATCCCGAAACAGGTGCTAAAATGCTGGGCGATATTGTCATCTCGGTTGAGCATGCCCTTTCCCAGGCCGACCTTTACGGTCACGGTATCGAGCGTGAAGTGGCTTTTCTTACAGTTCATTCAATGCTCCATCTCTTGGGCTATGACCATGAGCAGGGCGGACTGCAAAAAACAATAATGCGCGAAAAAGAGGAAAAGGTGCTTGACGCCTTAGGTCTCGCAATCAATAAAATCTAATACATAGGAAAGAATAAATGAAAGAAAAATCGGCTTTTATTACAATTATAGGCAGACCTAATGTGGGGAAATCATCCTTGATGAACCGTATTTTAGGTCAAAAGGTCGCCATTGTTTCGGACAAGCCCCAGACCACCAGAACTAAAATCACCGGTATTTTAACTAAGGGTGCGGACCAGCTTGTTTTTATCGACACACCGGGTTTCCACAAACCGAGGAATGTGCTTGATAAAAATATGAACAAGGCGGTAGGGGACGGTATGGCGGATGTTGACGCCGCCGTGCTTGTAGTCGAGGCGGCGCCCAAGTTCAGCCTTGAGGGCGGTTTGCCCCCTGCGGAGACCGAGCTTATAAAGGAGCTTAAAAGAAGAAAGCTCCGCGCGGTGCTTGTTATTAACAAAATAGATATGCTCCAAAAAAAGGAAGCCCTTTTAACCCTTATTACCCTCTATACAAAGGAATTTGAATTCGATACGGTAGTACCCCTATCGGCAAAAACGGGGGACGGGGTAGATATTCTTTTAAACGAGCTTTATAAATTTTCAAAGCCTTCTCCCCATTATTTCGGGGACGGGGATATAACCGATCAGCCCGAAAGGGTAATGGTAGCCGAAATGATAAGGGAAAAGCTGCTGCGCAGTCTCGACAAAGAAGTGCCCCACGGCATAGCGGTTGACCTTGAACGCTTTGTGGAGCGGGATACGGCTGAAGGTGAGCCCATCGTTGAGGTTGAGGCTACGATTATTTGCGAGAAAGAGTCCCACAAGGGGATTATTATCGGCAAGGGCGGCGCCATGCTTAAAAAAATCGGCACATTAGCCCGGCGTGATATTGAAGAATTTTTCGGAATACGCGCGTCTGTTAAGCTTTGGGTAAAGGTCAAGGAGGATTGGCGAAACAGGGAAGGGCTTATCCACACCTTTGGTCTTGATTAAATTTTGTTTACTGTAATTTCCTATTATAATACCGCTGTAAAAGAGAAAACTTTTAATGTTATCTTTAATGACAGGCGGGAAAATGAATGGAAAACGAAAATTTGTGGAATAATTTTTTAAAAAGCGGCAGTATCAGCGATTATTTAACCTTTGTTAGCACTCGTAAGGAGAAGGAATTTTGTGGAAGAGAATCAGTCCCGCTTTACAACCGAGGCTTTAGTGATAAAGGAAATGAGCGTGGGGGAGAATGACCGACTGGTCACTCTCTTCACCCGAGATTACGGCATAATCCGTGCCTTTGCGGCGGGAGCTAAGTCCATAAAATCCAAAAAAGGCACGGCTACCTCTCTGCTTACATATGGGAGCTTTACGATTCTTAAAAAGAAGGATACATACAAAATATATGAGGCTACCCCGATTTGCCTGTTTTTCGGTGCGGGGAGTGAAATTGATGTTCTGGCTTTAGCCCAATATTTTTGCGAGCTGTGCGGCGTGATAGTTTCTGCCGGTATACCTGACGGTGAATTTTTGCGCCTGATATTAAATTCCCTTCACTTTTTAACCAAGGAAAAGCGTTATCCGCCGCTGATTAAGGCTATAACCGAGCTCAGAGCCGCCGCACTTGCGGGCTTTATGCCTAATCTTGTCGCTTGTGAGAGCTGCGGAAAATTTGAGGACGGTATAATGTATTTTGATATTTCGGAGGGCAGGCTTTTATGTCCCGACTGCAAGGCGAATTCGGGCGGGCTGATACCGCTTGACCCCACCCTTTTGTCCGCAATGCGGCATATCGTTTATTCGGAGTTTTCAAGGCTGTATTCATTCACGATACCCAAGGAAAGCGCAAAACGACTTTCCGAAATTACCGGTAAATACATCACCCTGCAAACCGACCATCGTTTTGCCGCCCTTGATTTTTATAACAGCATATCTGAGGAGTAACTATGGAATATAAAATCGAGAGATACTTAAAAACTCTTGAATTAGATAAAATTTTAAATATGTTAGCCGAAGAGGCAACCCTAACCGACGCGGCGGATGCCGCACGCTCTTTAATACCGCAAACCGATATTAACGCGGTAGGGGAAGCACTTAAAAATACGGGTGACGCTTATGATTTTATGTCACGCTATTCGGCACCCTCCTTCGGTGCCGCCGTTAATGTCTCCTCACCTTTAAGACGGGCAGAGGCTTCTGCTGTGCTTTCAATAACAGAGCTGCTTGATATTGCCGAAGCATTAAGGGTTATCCGCTCGGTGAAAGGCTGGCGCGCGGATTGTTCGGGAATGAGAGAAACCTCGATTGACCCGCTTTTTTCCGCCCTAGTACCCAATAAATACTTAGAGGAAAAGATTACCTTTGCAATAAAAAACGAAGAGGAGCTTAACGATAACGCTTCTCCCGCCCTTTATGATATAAGGCGTAAAATTGCCTCAAAATCCGCCAAAATCCGCGACAGTCTTGATAAGCTTATCAAAGGCCCCACCGCAAAATATTTGCAGGAGTCTATCGTAACCCAAAGGGACGGCAGATTCGTAGTACCGCTAAAAGCGGAATATAAAGGTCAGCTAAACGGTATAGTCCACGATACCTCGGCAACCGGCTCAACCGTTTTTATAGAGCCTATGACGGTGGTTGAAACCAACAATGAAATAAGGGTGCTAAAGCTCCGCGAGCAGGAGGAGATAGAGCGCATTTTGTCCGAGCTTTCAGCCGAGGCAGGAGGCTTTGCGGACAGCATTATTTATTCCTATAATGCCCTGTCACAGCTTAATTTGATTTTTGCCAAGGCAAAGCTTGCGTATAAAATGAAAGCGAGTATGCCCGAGATCAATAAGGACGGCAACACCTATTTAAAGCGCGCGAGACATCCCCTCATCAACTATAAAACCGTTGTCCCCATAACCCTGGAGCTCGGCAAGGAATATGACACTCTTATTATAACGGGCCCCAATACGGGCGGTAAAACCGTCACCCTTAAAACGGTGGGTCTGATTACCCTTATGGCGATGTGCGGACTTATGATTCCCACGGATGACGGCAGTAAAATCGCCGTTTTCAGCAAAATTTTCGCCGATATAGGCGATGAGCAAAGCATTGAGCAATCGCTCTCCACCTTCTCCTCGCATATGGTTAATATTATATCTATAACCGAGCAGGCGGATAATGACTCCCTTGTATTATTTGACGAGCTTTGCGCGGGAACAGACCCCGTTGAGGGCGCGGCGCTCGCAAGGTCGATTTTGGCGCAGCTTTCAGCTTACGGTACAAAAACCGTCGCCACCACCCATTAC
>JAXJVI010000168.1:0-5501 GCA_036308615.1 Acutalibacteraceae bacterium
AAACCCCGATTTGTTTTTTAATGCCATTTATTATTTTATTCGATTTTCACTATAAACGAAAAATCGATATATCCGTTTCCGAAGGCGGTAAAGACATCGTTTAAAGCAGATGAATAGGCGATGGTGGTGTTTTGAAAGGCGATTGGAATAATATTGCTCGATTTAAGGAGACCCGTTTGAATTTCGGCTCCGCTTTGCCCCTTTGCATCTATACCGAAGTTTGAGAGGTATTCGTCAATATCCGAGCTGTCGGCTCTTACGGGGAAGACAGCCATATCGAGGGTTTGCTCTTTAAGCTCCGGGGCAAGCTTTTCGGCGCTGTCTACCGCCTCGATATTAACAAACGCGCCGAGGTTGTTTTGCCAATGACCCACAATATCGGTTATAACAGGCTTTATAACCGAGTTATCATAATAGTAAAGCTTCACTCCGGAGGGGAATTTCTTTTCGCTGAGCTTAGATATTTCCTTTGAAAATAGGGCTTTCGCGGCTTCAAGGTTGTAAATCGTCATTCCCGAAGAGCCCGCGTCCGAATTAATAACCGAGGGGAAAACCGAATCGGCGGGAGTGTATCCCGTTTTAAGGTCTGAGCCGTACACCTGACTGCCGACGAGCATAGAAAGCGATTTACGCATATCCTCGGAAAATTCGGAGCTTATTGTTAAGAACCAGCAGATGTTTTCATAGTCGACTGTCTTTAATTTGTTTTCGTGGGCGGTATCCGAAAGGGAGGAATCAATAAACGCAATATCCACATTGTTTCCGATAAGCCGTTCAATAGCGGTCTCGTCCTTATCCTTGGTGATGTAAACCGCCGAATTTTTTGCGAGAAAAGTGCCCGTATATAGGCTGTTTGAGTAAAGCCGTATGCCAAAGCTTTCCTTGTTCCATTTGGTAAGCTTATAGCTCCCGCAGGAAAGGGTGTGCTCGGCGGAAAGACCGTATTTTCCGGCAGATTCATTAAAGAACTTTTCATTGCAGGGCATAGCAACCGAGGTTGTAAGGGCTTCTTCAAAGCTCCCGTCCTCGTAGGACAGCTTTATTATAAGGGTGGTGCTGTCGGGAGCAGATACGCCCAGCGTTTCGGCGCTTTTTTTGCCCTCGTATATTTCCCTTGCGTTTTCAATCGGGAAAAGTCTGGAGACAAATGGCGCCCTTGTTTCGGGAGAGACGGCGCGGCGGAGGGCAAAAACAAAATCGTCGGCGGTAAGCGGTTCCTTGTTGCTCCAAACAATTCCGTCTCTTAATTTAAAGGTGTAGGTTAAATTGTTGTGCTCAAAGCTTTCTGCCGCTCCGCACACTATCGCTCCGCTTTCGTTTTTACGCAAAAGCCCCTCAAAGATGTTGCTTACTATTACAAGCTCCGAATCGGAAGAGGCGGTTTGCGGGTCTACGGTGTAGGGCTTTTCGGGAATTTCAAAATATATTATCGCGTCCTGATAACTGTCGCCGCAGGCGGTGAGGGAAAGCACTGTCAGCATTGCAAGTATCAGGCAGAGCGCCTTTAAAACGGGTTTCATTGTTATACCTCTCAAGATTTAATTATATATATTATACTATAATACTTCATTATTTGCAATCTTTTATAGGACAACAAAAATTTTCCGGAAATTATGTTAAAAAATTGTCGAAAAGGTCTTTTCAAAACGATAATTATATGTTATACTACATATGTATATGTAGTTTTTGGCATACTGCGGATTTTACGGTGGTCAAAATGCTATACAATTAATCGAAGGAGGATTCGGTTCATGCAAAAAAAGATCAGCAGCCTTCCCTTTAAGGGAACAGCTGAACAGGAACAGAAGCTGAAGGAAGTAATCGAAGAAAACAAGCACGATAAAAGCTTGTTAATGTCTGTTATGCAGCAGGCACAGGATATTTACGGTTATCTTCCGATGGAGGTACAGGAAATGATAGCCGAGGGTATGGATGTGCCGCTTGAAAAGGTTTACGGCGTATCTACCTTCTACGCACAGTTCTCACTTTCGCCTAAGGGAGAATACAACATTTCGGTATGCTTAGGTACCGCTTGCTATGTTAAGGGCTCGGGCGATATTTTCAACAAATTAAGCGAGAAACTGGGTATCGGCGCGGACGAATGCACGCCTGACGGAAGATATTCGCTTACCGCTTGCCGTTGCATAGGCGCCTGCGGTTTGGCTCCCGTACTTACCGTTAACGATGAGGTTTACGGCAGACTGACCGTTGATGATGTAGACGGCATACTCGAAAAATACGGTAAATAAGTTAAATCTGTCCGAAAGGATAAATTTGTATGAAGATCAGTACCATAAGGGATTTGCTTGAAGCTAAGGTTGTCTGCTGTGAGGAGGGGCTAAACCGTCATGTTTACTCTGCCTGTGGCAGTGATATGATGAGTGATGTGCTGGCATATGTCAAGGATCAGGCTGTTCTGCTAACCGGACTTGTCAATTCCCAGGTTATAAGAACTGCGGAAATGATGGATATGAACTGTATTGTTTTCGTTCGCTCTAAGATGCCTACTGCCGAAATGACAGAGCTTGCAAAGGAAAGCGGTATAGTTATTCTCGCCACAGAAAAAAGAATGTACGAGGCGTGCGGTCTGCTTTACAGCAACGGTCTCGTAGGCAACAGGGTTAAAAATGTCTGAAGCACTGAAGTTCCGTTTTGATGTGGACGGGGACGATTTCACTTCGGCAGGGAAGGCGTCGGTTCAGGTCAAAAAGAATTTAAGGCAGTTGGGACTTTCTCCCGAAACAATACGCCGTGTTTCAATCGCGATGTATGAGGGTGAAATTAATATGGTCATTCACGCGGGCGGCGGTATCGCCGAGGTTACCGTGACCGAAGACTGTATTGAAATATTCCTAAGCGATAAGGGCCCCGGAATTAAGGATATAGATGAAGCTATGCAGGAGGGTTTTTCCACCGCTTCAGATAATATCCGTTCCTTGGGCTTCGGCGCGGGAATGGGACTGCCGAATATGAAACGGTACACAGATTATATGGATATTAAATCCACCGTCGGCGTTGGAACCGACATAACCATGAGAGTTAATATTTAAAAAATATTATTTCGGCAGGTTTTCATTATGAATACATACGAACATTCGGTTCATCTTGAGGTCGAAAAATGCAGCGGCTGTACCACCTGCTTAAAGCACTGCCCCACCGAGGCTATAAGGATTAAGGATGGGCACGCGGTGATTAATCAGGAGCGATGTATCGACTGCGGCGAGTGCATACGGGTTTGCCCTCATAACGCCAAAAAGGCGGTGAGCGGAAAGCTTTCGGATATGGATCGCTTTAAGTGGAAGATAGCGCTTCCCGCACCTACCCTTTACGGTCAGTTTGATAATCTCGACGATGTGGACTATGTGCTGGACGGGCTTTTAAAAATCGGCTTTGACGATGTGTATGAGGTTTCTGCCGCGGCGGAGCTGGTAAGCGCCTACACAAGGCTTTACCTTAAAACCGACGGCGTTAAAAAGCCGGCGATAAGCTCGGCTTGCCCTGTGATTATAAGGCTTATTGGTCTTCGTTTCCCGTCACTTACGGATAATATTATCCATATGCTTCCCCCAATGGAGGTTGCGGCGGCTTTAGCCCGTGAAAAGGCGGAAAGGGAACACACTGAATTAAAACCGGAGGAGATAGGCGTCTGCTTTATCTCACCTTGTCCTGCTAAATCAAGCTATGTTAAAAACGGCTTTGCGGGTTATAAAAGCAAGGTGGATGTTGTTGTCTCAATAAACGATGTTTATTTTCAGCTTATCGCTAAAATGAGGCACGACAATGAAGTGGACTCCCTTTCAAACTCTGGGGTTATAGGAATAAGTTGGGCGACCAGCGGCGGCGAGGCAACGGCGATTTTCAACGAGCATTACCTCGCGGCGGACGGAATCGATAATGTGATACGCGTGCTTGATCAGGTTGAGAACGGAAATATTCCGCCCCTTGAATTTATCGAGCTTAACGCCTGTACGGGCGGCTGCGTCGGCGGGGTTATGACAATGCAAAACCCCTTTATCGCAAAGGCAAGGCTTCAGTCCCTGCGCCGTTATCTGCCCGTTTCGCAGAACTTCCTCTCAAAGGAGGAAGGCGGATATATTCCGGACGGATATATCTTTAACGAGATACCCACCTACCACCCCATTTCAAGGCTAAGTGACAGTATGGCGGAATCAATGCGTATGATGGCGGATATTCAAAAGCTCAGAGATGATCTGCCGGGTATTGACTGCGGCTCCTGCGGAGCGCCTAATTGCAGGGCGCTGGCGGAGGATATTGTAAAGTGTAACGCTAAGCTTGAAGACTGCCTCATAAGGCTTAAAAACGCAGAAAAAAAGGAGGGCGGTGAGCAAAGTGACGGTTGAGACTTTAAAGGAACACGGCTTTTCACCTGTCTCACTTCCCGAGCCCGAGCGTGAAATCACGGGTGTTTATATCGGCGACCTGTTAAGCTGGGTGATGGGTAGGGCAAAGAGCGGCGACGCTTGGATTACCATAATGTCTAACATAAATGTGTTGGCAGTAGCGTCCTTGGCGGACACCGCCTGTGTAATCGCGGCGGAGGGAGCCGAAATAACCGAGGATATAGCAAAATCGGCGGAGCAAAAGGGGATTAACATTCTTTCCTTTTCGGGCAGCGCCTATGAGGCGGCTGTACTGCTTCACGAATTGCTATGAAATACTATTATGATTTGCACCTTCATTCCTGCCTTTCTCCCTGCGGGGACGACGAGGCAACGCCCGACAGTATTGCGGGAATGGGGGAGTTAAACCGACTTGATATAATGGCGCTTACCGACCATAACACCGCGAAAAACTGTCCCGCTTTTTTTAAGGCGGCGAAAAGGCACGGGATAATACCCTTGGGCGGTATGGAGCTTACCACCGCAGAGGACATTCATATGGTTTGCCTTTTCGACAGACTGGATAACGCTATGGCGTTTAGCGAATATATCGAGGGCAGAAGAATACAGATTAAAAACCGTACCGATATTTTCGGAAATCAGCTTATTTGCGATGATGAGGATAATATAATAGGTACCGAGGAAAATCTGCTTTCAAATGCAACGACCGTTTCCCTTGAGGAAGCGCCCGAGCTTGTAAAAAGCTTTGGCGGAGCTTGCTTGCCGGCACATATCGACCGCCAGGCAAACGGGATAATAGCTGTTTTGGGAGCTTTTCCCGAGAAGCCCTACTTTCCTGCCTGTGAGGTTCACGACAGCGAAAGGACGGACGAATACGCCGAAAGGTATGGAAAGCGGGTAGTATCAAGCTCCGACGCCCATTACCTTTGGGATATAAGGGAAAAAAGCGTATTTCTTGAGCTTGACTGCGAAAGGGAAGACGCGGCGGGCGCCGCAATAAGCTACTTGCGGGGTGAAATATGAAGGAACTATCCCTTAATATTCTTGATATTGCCGAAAATTCCGTTAAGGCGGGGGCGGAACTTACCGAGATTACGGTTGAGGAAACCGAGGAACGCTTGGTGCTTACGGTAAAGGACG
>JAXJVI010000169.1:0-2578 GCA_036308615.1 Acutalibacteraceae bacterium
ACTGCAACATCAGGCGAAAGAGTGGTCGGACTTACGGGGATTTCTTCCAGATGTTTCATAGCAACAGCTATTGGAGATTCGCTTTCAAAAGGCACTTTGCCTGTAAGCATCTCATATAAAACAATTCCGAGCGAATAAATATCGGAGCGGCTGTCCTGAGCCTTTCCGAGATAGACCTCGGGAGCTCTGTATTTTGAAAAGCCTAAATTTGATTTTCCGCGCTGGGGATCGATTTCAAACTCGCCGAGCTTGTAGCCGCCTAAATTTGAGACGAATATATTTGACGGCGTGACGCTGCGGTGAACAATTTTGTTCTTGCCGAACATATCGAGCGCGGTGCAAATATCAACGCCGAGCTTGATTACGTCAGCCTCGTTCAAAGGGGTATTCTGCGCGTACTTGTAAAACGGCGTGAGAAGCTCCATTTGAATATAGATAGTCCAGCCTATGCCGTCGGGATTTTTCTCAATAAGATGGGTTTCGTAGCTTACTATATTGCTGTGACCTTTAAACTCGTCCATCATTTTTAACTCGGATGAAAAAAACTGAGCGGTGTCGCGGAAATACGCGTCGATTTCGGCGTCGGTCATGCCCTGATTTTTCAGCGCGTAATATTCGCTTTTGCTGTTAGGGATATTTATGACTTTGAGCGCGGAATAGTAGCTGTGCCCCATTTCACGGCGCACAGCTTTATAAACCTGACCAAAAGAACCCCTGCCAAGCAGTTCTTCAATTTTCCAGTCTCTCCAAGTTTCTCCGACGTTCATTTTTTCTCCGAAATTTATAAAAAATTACTTTTTGCGCACGAACAGAATACCAAGCGTTGCGGGACCGAAGGGGCTTGTTATCGTACAGCCCGCAGTGGTTTCAAGGATTTCCTCAAAGCCCGGGTGAAGCTCGTTTATTTTATTGCGTACCTGCGCCGGTACGGCGGGATTGCATTTTGTATGAGTAATGAAAATGCGGTGATTGTCGATATCGGTTCTGTCTTTGAGCTTGTCGGCAACGTAGTTCAAAATCACCTTGTCGATGTTGCCGCGGTATTTTTTGCCCGAAGTCATTTTGCCGTCGATAACGGAAATCAGCGGCTTGAGCTTTAACAGATTTGCCCCCAGAGCGGCTACGGACGAACATCTTCCGCCCTTATGGAGGTAGTCTATACTGTCAACAACAAAGCTTGCCTCTACCCTGTCGGTCATCTCCGAACACTCGGCGGCGATCTCCTTTGCGGAGGCACCCTTCATTGCCATCTCGGCTCCGTGGAGAACTACAAGTCCCGAGCCCGTTGAAAGGTTGCGGGTATCTACCACCTCAACTCCGCCTACTTCAGCCGCGGCGGCGCAGGCGTTGTGATAGGAGCTTGAAAAATCCGAGCTGATATTAAAATGAACGACCTCGTAGCCCTGCTCGCGCCACTTTGTGAACTCGTCAAGGAAATCGGCGTAGTTCGGCGCGGAGGTTGACGGAAGCTTACCGGTTTCATCAACGTATTTGTAGATATCCTCGGGCGACGCGTCAACGCCGTCCTTTGCGGTAACGTCCCCCATGAGGACGTAGAGCGGAACAATCGCAATGTCATACTTATCAATGAGCTGAGGCGAAAGGTCGCAAGTGCTGTCAGAAATAATTTTAACTTTCATAATCATTCTCCGTTCAGTTGGATTTTATCATATTATAACAAATAATTATCTATTTGTAAATAGAATTTATGCGTTTTACAAAGCTTTGCAGGCAAGCAAAAAAGGCTGTCATCAGACAGCCTTTTTCGCGATTGTGTGTTTTATGAAAATGAATGCTCCAGTAATGAATCAATCATTTTTCTCACTTCACAAAAACGAAAATTATGCAATTTGAGCCGTTGTGCCCACAGACATAGTTTCGTTTTGATTATCTATATTATACATATTTTCAGGGCTTTTTTCAAGCCTTAAAAATGCGATTTGTCTTAACTAAACAGCCATAATGACGATTTGCACAGAATTTAATTGCAAAGTTTGTGCAATTTTTTTGGCTATTCTATGATTATTCATTTTTTTGAAAAATTGAATTTTTTTATTCTCAGCAAATAGTACAAAAATCTTTTTTGATATTTGACACATTGCCATTCTCCGCAGCAAAAACATTTATCCCAAACGTCGTGCATTGTACGAAAAATGGGACAATATCCTACAATATCCAATAATTTTAAAATAATTCGAACATTTGTTTGATTTTTCCGAAAATATCTGTTATAATATAGTTAAGGCACCCGCCCCGATGCCGAAACAGATTAAACGCATGTCGCGAAAGGATGATATAAGTACGATGAATTATTACGAATGGTCAATGGAATATTCGGCGCAGGCCGACAAGTTATACGATGTAATCAATAAGCTCAAAGCTAAATATAAGCGCGCCTCAAAATCAGAAAAGAAACAGCTTGAATCAAGGATCCGCGAGTACAGGTCATGTTACCGCGAATGTGTTGAGATTTCAAATCATCTCATGGAAAGACACAGAGGCGCGGCATGACGGAGATAATAAGATTTTCCGAGCTTCTCGGCGGAAAGATAAACTACAGGGATTATCTGATTGGAAG
>JAXJVI010000170.1:0-13991 GCA_036308615.1 Acutalibacteraceae bacterium
CATTTAGGACAGGCGTTAAGGGAAAAATCATAGCTTTCGTGACACATCTGACAGGTGATTTCCCCCTCGGCGTTCTCGCCCGTGTGTCCCCTTTCCGCCTCATCCGCGGGTACGGTTTCCTCGGCGGCTTTCAGCTTATCATACTGATTATCCGTCCCGTGAAGGGCTTCAAGCGCGCAGTGACCAAGCTCGTTATAGCACTCCCTGTGATGAGGCGCCCCGCAAACAGGACAGTAAACAACATCATCGTCGTCAAAAAGATAAGCGTGACATCTTACACAAGTTACGCCCTCTGTTTTAAGACTCATAAAACGCACCTCTAAGCTCTTTAATCTTTCCGAAAATACTGTCGAAATATTCCCGTCCGTAGTTGTGGAAGGCTCCGTTTTCAATCATTCCCCGAAGCTCCTCTTCGGTAACCCACTTAGCCTCTGCCACCTCCGAGCGCTGGAGCACAAGCTCGCTTGCGGGAATATCGCACACTATAGCCCAAACATCAAGGAGCGAATTACGCCTTTTAATCCTCTTAAGCTTTTTAAGGCTCTGTTTGTCGGATTTTATGCCCAGCTCCTCAAAAAGCTCTCTGCTTGCGGCGGCGAAGGAATCCTCCCCCGAGACAGCCGCTCCTCCTGTTGCCGCCCATTCGCCCGGCATAAGCTTTTTATCCTCCGCTCGGCGCTGAATCAAAAACTGTCCCGCGCTTGAGACGATCCATATATGCACAACAAGATGGTATTCCCCCGACTTTAAAACGCCCTTGCCCCGCAGAGCGGTTTTGCCTGTGCGGGTTCCGTTTTCGTCAAGCACATCCCATATCTCAATACTCATATCGCTTTAATGCAACCTCGCCTGCTTTTTTATAAATGCTGTTTTCCGGCACAACTCCACGCACCGACGAAAGGGGGTAAACATTGGTATTTTTACCGATTACGGTACCGGGATTTAAGACCGAGCCGCAGCCGACCTCCACAAAGTCGCCCAAAACCGCTCCCATTTTCTTAAGTCCCGTTTCATACCTCTCGTCCCCGGATTTTATTACCACAAGGGTTTTGTCCGACTTAACATTGGAGGTAATAGACCCCGCGCCCATATGGGAATGCGAGCCTAAGACGGAATCGCCCACATAATTATAATGGGGAACCTGCACGGTGTCGGTTAATATTACATTTTTAAGCTCGGTGGAGTTGCCCACAACGCAATTATTCCCCACAAGGGCGCTTCCGCGTATAAAGGCGCAGTGGCGCACCTCTGTTCCCTCGCCTATAATGCAGGGGCCTTTTACGCTCGCCGTGGGGGCGACCTTAGCGGATTTTGCGATCCAGATATTTTCGCCCTTCTGCTCGTAAATCTCGGGGTCAAGGGTCGGGCCTATTTTTTTAATATAGTCGCTTATAAGTCTTAAGGCTTCAAACGGGTAGGTTACGGTTTTTAAAAGCGCGTATCCTAAGCTGTCGTTCTCCGCAAAAAGCTCTTTAACGGTTATTCCTTTCAAAAAAGACACACCTTTCATTCTTACTATACAACCTAATTATATCAACAATATGAATTTTTTTCAACATTTTAATGTTTAGTATTGTAAAAATATTATTTTTGTGTTAAAATAGCACATATCAGGAAAACTTGCGTGTTTAAGTGTGCGAATGGGCGGGTCCTGTGCGACGGGGCGCTGTGAACCATGTCAGGCGGGGAACCGAGCAGCATTAAGCGGTCTGTCCCGTGCGCCGCAGTAAATCGGCTCATTCGTACACTTAGATACGCAATTTTTGTAAAACCGCAAAAAGGAGGGTATAAATATGGCATATCAGGCGCTTTACCGTAAATACCGCCCCCAAACCTTTTCCGAGGTTGTGGGGCAGGAGCATATAACCGAAACTCTTAAAAACGAGCTTGCCTTAGGTAAAACCGTCCACGCCTACCTTTTTACGGGGACAAGAGGAACGGGAAAAACCAGCTGCGCTAAAATTTTAGCTAAAGCGGTAAACTGCTTAAGCCCAAAGGACGGCGACCCCTGCCTTAAGTGTGAAAGCTGTCTTTCTGCGGCAAGCGGGGAAAACACCGATATTGTCGAGATTGACGCCGCCTCAAACAACAGCGTTGAGAGCATCAGGGAGCTGCGAGACAGGGTTGCCTTTGCGCCCGCCTCCTCTAAATACCGCGTTTATATTATAGACGAGGTGCATATGCTTTCAACGAGCGCCTTTAACGCACTTTTAAAAACCCTTGAGGAACCGCCCGCTCATGTTATTTTTATCCTCGCCACAACCGAGGTGCACAAGCTCCCCGCAACTATTCTTTCCCGCTGTCAGCGTTTTGATTTCAAAAGAATTGAGGCGGACAGAATCTGTGAGCGCATACAGTATATCGCCGAAAAAGAGGGACTTAATGTGTCCCCCGGTGCGGCAACCCTTATCGCCGCGGCGGCGGACGGTGGAATGAGAGACGCCCTCTCGATTTTAGACCTGTGCGCGTCTGCCGGCAAAAATATTGATGAGAAAACGGTGGAAAACGTCTGCGGAATGGCGGGCGGCGACTATCTTATAACCCTTGCCGATTTTATCAAGACAAAGGATGTAGAGGGCGCTTTAATGCTTATCGATAAGCTTTACGGCAATTCTGTGGATATTGGGCGCCTGTTTGCGGAGCTTACCTCTCATTACCGCGATTTGATGATAATAAAGACCGTAAAGGGCGAAAACAAGCCCATCGTCTGCTCCGAGGCGAAGCTCAAAGCCCTGGAAAATCAGGCGGCGGACTATGATATAAAGGATATAATGTATACCCTTTCCCTCTTGCAATCGGCAAATGCCGGTATGCAAAGCGGCAACCGCCGCTGTGAGCTGGAAATGACGGTTATAAAGCTATGCAACCCTGCCCTTTCCGCCGACATTGACTCACTTGAGCGCAGAATTAGCGCCCTTGAAAACGGAGCGGTCAGGGTATTGCCCACGCCCGAAAAGGCGACTCCGCCTACTGCCGTAAAGCCGAATAATCAAGAAGCGGATGAGGAAATCCCCCTGCCCGAGCCTCCTAAGGATTCGGTAGCGGCGGTAAAGGAATCGGCGGAAAGCGGTGAAATAACGCCCGTTCAAAGCTGGAGTGAGATTTTAAGTATTTTAAAAACCTCCGCACCCCTTATCGCAGGCGTGCTTAAGGGCTCTAACGCCTATATTAAGGGACAATATCTTTTAATAGACGCGCCTAACACACAGTTCCGTTCCCTTATAAACAGCGGCAACGCTATGTATAAGGACAGCATAAGAAAAGCCGCCCAGCGGGTGTTGGGGGCTACCTACAAGTTAGGGCCGTATACCGCGGCAAAGCCGAAGGCAGAGGAAGACCCCCTTGCCGCTTTGGCGGATAAGCTTAAAAACTTTGAAATTAATTAAGGAGAAGAAGTATGAAAGTAAGAATACCAAACTCAGGCGGACCCGGAAATATGAACCAGATGCTAAAGCAGGCACAGAAGATGCAGGCAGACATTGAAACGCTCCAGGCAGAATTGGAACAGCGTGAGTACACCGCGGTATCCGGCGGCGGAATGATTGAGGTCACGGTTGACGGCAAGCACACCGTTAAAGCAGTAAAGATTAAGCCCGAGGCGATAGACCCCGACGACGCGGAAATGCTTGAAGACCTGATCACCGTAGCGGTAAATGAGGCTATCGGGAAAGCCAAACAGGATTCCGAAAACGAAATGGGCGCTGTCACAGGCGGGTTTAATATGCCCGGTATCTTTTAAAAATGGCTAATAATATTGTACCGCTTACCGAGCTTATCGCCCAGTTTGAGCGTCTGCCCGGTATCGGCAGAAAGACCGCGCAAAGGCTGGCTTTCAGTATTTTGGAACAGCCGCCCGAGCGCGCCGAAAAATTCGCCGAAGCCCTTGTGAACGCCAGGAGCAAAATCCATTTCTGCAAGGTCTGTCAAGGACTTACCGACAAGGAGGTCTGCGACATATGCGATGACAGCCGCCGCGACCGCTCGGTTATCTGTGTGGTTGCCGAGCCTAAGGATGTTATGGCGTTTGAGCGCACACGGGAGTATGTCGGCGTTTATCATGTCCTGCATGGGGTTATTTCCCCCCTTGACGGCATAGGCCCCGACCAGTTGAGAATTAAGGAATTAATGGCTCGCTTGGGTTCGGGTGAAGTGAACGAAATAATCATGGCGACCAACCCCACGGTTGAGGGCGAGGCGACGGCAAGCTACATTTCCCGCCTTGTAAAGCCTATGGGGATAAAGGTCACCCGCCTTGCGTACGGCATACCCGTAGGCGGCGACCTTGAATACGCCGATGAATTTACTTTAGCCCGCGCCTTAGAGGGCAGAAACGAAATTTGAGGTAAATTATGACCGAAGAAAAGATAAAACGCATAAACGAGCTTGCGCGCAAGCAGAAGGCGGAGGGGCTTACCGAAGAAGAAAAGGCAGAGCAGTTCAGCCTCCGCCGCGAGTATATCGACGCATACAAGCAAAGTCTTATCGCCCAGCTTGAAAACACATATATTTTAGAGCCTGACGGCACAAAAAGAAAGGTTGGGCGAAAAAATGAAGCTCCTCTTAACTGACTGCGCAACCCTTAAGGTGGGCGGCGACCTCTCGCTTGATACCTTTAAACAGTTCGGCGAAGTTACCGAGTACGAAAACATCAGCCGTGCCCAGCTTTTAAAGGAAACGGCGGATACCGATATTATATTATGTAATAAAACGGTTATCGACAAAGAGGTTTTCGACTCCGCACCGAAGCTCAAATATATAGGACTTTTTGCAACGGGATATAATAATATAGATACCGAATATGCCGCAAAGAGTGGCGTTACGGTATGCAACGCGGGGGGATATTCCACAAACGCGGTTGCCCAACAGGTTATGGGCTATATTCTAACCCACTACACTAAAATACCGCAGTATGACGCCTTTGTAAAATCGGGCGGCTGGAAAAAGGCGGAGGTTTTCTCTCCCCTTGTCTTTTCCACCGAGGAGGTTTTCGGCAAAACCCTCGGTATTGTAGGCTACGGCAGTATCGGAAGAGCGGTTGAAAGGGCGGCAAAGGGGCTTGGCATTAATGTTTTGGTGTATACCAGAACCGTCCGCGAAAACGGCGAGACCCGATTTGTGGATTTTGACACCCTGTTAAGGGAAAGCGACATTATATCTCTTCATTGCCCGCTCAATGAGCAAAGCGCGGATATGATGAACGAAGAAGCCTTTAACAAATGTAAAGACGGCGCCTTTTTTATAAACACCTCACGGGGCGGCACGGTGGACGAGGAGGCGCTCTATAACGCACTAAACACAGGTAAGCTGTCAGGCGCGGCGGTAGATGTTTTAAAAGCGGAACCGCAGAGCCGAAACAGCCGTCTTGAAACAGCGCCCAACATAATAATAACGCCCCATACCTCCTGGGCGCCCTTAGCCACAAGAAAGCGGCTTTTAGGCATAGTAGAGGATAATATAAAGGCGTTTTTGGCGGGCAATCCGCAAAATAAAATAATTTAGTAAATAAAAATAGGGGCTGTAAAAAAAATCGGGGTTTGTAGAGATGTTTAAAAAATAGCCTCCCTTGTGTAAAGGGAGGTGGCTCGACTTTGTCGAGACGGAGGGATTGTTGTTAATACAAAAATCAACAATAAAAATAGGGTTTCCAATACAATCCCCCAGTCTCGCTACGCGCGACAGCCCCCTTTACACAAGGGGGCCTCATTATGCGCTAATCAAACACCTCCACAAACCCCGATTTATTTACAGCTCCACTTAGTTCAATATCGTCACATTTTTAAAATTAACCGTGAAGCCGCTGTTGTCCTCGGCGGAGATCGGCAGTCCCGTTGCGCCGAGGTACAGCTTATAGCTTATATCCTTGCTGTCGCGCATAATATAATAACTGTCCCCCTCTAATGTGACTGTTACATCTTCATTAAATGTATCCTTCAATATTTCGTAAAGTCTTTCACAGCACGCGCTTTCAGGGAGGGACTTAAAATCCGCCTTGTACTCAAGACCTGCATATTTCGCGGTTATTTCCTCGCCGTTAAAATGAAGCACAAGCCCCTTTATTGTGTCGGGCGAGGTTATTTCCATATCGGTTTCGCCGTTTTTTGCCACCGTGACATCAGCCTCAAAGCACTCGTTGTAATATGTAAGCTCGGCGGTAAATGAAATACCGCTTGTAACGGGGGTTACGGAAATCTTTTTCTCGCCGCAGGCACAAAGAAATAAAATCACAAGGGATAAAACCGATATTATTTTTTTCAAGCTTGAGCACTCCTATCGGGGTTAGACTAAAGCTCCTCTATTAAGTCGGAGGGAAGCATTGCGCGCTCTCCGCGTTTTGCCGCCGCTTTGTCGCCCGCCTCGCCGTGAAGATACACCGCCGCCTTTGCCGCCTCTTGAGCGCTGAACCCTTGTGCTAATAGCGAAAGGGTAATTCCCGCAAGGGCGTCTCCGCTGCCGCCCGTGGACATACCGGGGTTGCCCGTCATATTAAAACACACTTCACCCGAAGGGTCGGCAATTATCGTGTCAGCGCCCTTAAGCACCAGCACACAGCCGTATTTTACGGCAAAATCCTTGGCGATTTCAACGCGGTTTTCCTCCACCTCACGGATAGAAACGGAACAAAGCCTTGCCATTTCGCCCAGGTGGGGAGTAAGAATTACAGGAGCTTTGCTTTTCTTTATAATATCTATGCTGTCCGATAGAGCGTTTATGCCATCGGCGTCTATAACAATCGGAATTTCCGAGGTTTGTATCAGTTCCCTTACAAGCCGTGCGGTATCCCCGTTGTTGCCCATTCCACAGCCTATAAGCACCGCCGAGCAGCCCTTTAAAAGCTCAGGCAAGCTAAGATTATCGGGGCAAAGGGTGCCGCTTCGGTTCGGCTTTACGGGAACGCAGACCGCCTCGGGAACAGATACGGTAAAGGGATAGTAAATATTCTCACAAAGCACCGCTTTAACTATGCCGATTCCGCTTCTTAGCGCCGCTTTTGCCGCAAGAATAGCCGCCCCTGCCATACCGTAGCTGCCGCAAAGCATAAGTCCCGTGCCGAAACTGCCCTTGTGGGAGTTGTGTTTTCGTTTTTTAAATATCGGTTTTTCGGTCGTCAAAAAGCTGTGACCGACAGGCGGCGCGCCGATGTCCGCAACAACAACCTCTCCGCAGTAATCAGAGCCGAAGGGCAGTACGAAGCAGGGCTTAAGGGCTATAAAGGTTACCGTAAGGTCGGCGTTTACCGCCGTTCCCAAGACCTTGCCGCCGTCCGCCTCAACGCCGCTCGGTATATCCACCGCAATTCTAACCGCCTTTGCGCGGTTTATGGCATTTATAACCTCCGAAGCCTTTTCATCCGGCGCGCGGTTTAGTCCGATTCCGAAAATCGCGTCTATTATAATATCGGCGTTCGGAGTAAGGCTTTCGGTTTTGGTGACGAATCTGAGCTTGTTATAGTAATACGCCCCGTTCTCGGTCGCGGGCGCGCCGAAGGGAGTGCAAACCGTAACCTCACCGCCGTTTTCGGCTAAAATTCCCGCGATTACACAGCCGTCTCCGCCGTTATTGCCCCTGCCGCAAACCACGGTTATTTTTTTGCCCCTGAAATCGTATTTTTGCATTATTATTTCCGCCGCGGCGCTTCCCGCACGGAACATTAAATCCCTTAAGGAAAAAGCACCGCTCAGAACGGCGCTTTCCTCCGACTTCCTTATTAAATCGGTTGTAAGTATTTTCATAATCTCAGTCCTTAAAGGCGCTGTTTGCGACAAATACGGGCACAAACTTTACTATAGCGCCGCGCAAACGCTCATCCGGGGCGAAAACAAGGTATTTTGCACCCTTGCCCTCTGCAGAGGCGACCATAAGGTATGCGCCCGCGTCATCGGCATTACAGGCTATGATAACATCCTTTGAATCAGCCGAGTTTAACAGCGCGGGTTTATACCTTTCTATCCTTGAAACGGTCTGGAGCTCAAGGGAAAGGACGCGCTTTCTGGAGCTTTTGTTTGTTATTTTATCAATATCCATCGTTCCGTTGGTTACGATATATTCGTACTCAACATTTAAAAGGCAGGAAAGCTTAAACGCACCGTAAATTACGCCCGCGGCGAGCAGTACGAAAAATACGCCGAGGTAACCCGAAAACATAAAAAGCAAAAAGCAAAGCAACGCCGCCGCAAGCCATATACCTATAAGTGCGGCGATTTCTTTACCCGTCTTTTTAACCGCGATTATCTGTTCAAAAAAAGTATCCATATCATAACTCCTCAGAATGAATAATATATATTCATTATACACCTAATTGTATTGCACTTGCAATATTTTTTGTTTTAGTATATAATAAATTTACCTTTTATTAACAAGTGGGGTGCTATGTGTGCGTATTAAAGACGGATTCAGCCTAAAAAACTTTGAGGGGCAGTATACGGTTGTCTCGGATAACGGCGAGCTTGAAAATACAATCGTCCTTACCGACACCGTCCTTTTTCTCTGGAATTTGCTTAAGGAAAAGAATGCTTCAAAGACCGAGATGTTAAATGCGCTTCTCAGTAATTTTGATATTTCCACCGTTTTAGCACTTGGCAACATCGATGTATTTTTAAGAACGATGAAGGAAAACGGTATAATAGAAGACTGATATGGCAAAAAAAGAAGGCAACAAAAACACGCTTAAATGGATTTACGCGCGGACTAAGAAATATTTTCCGCTGATAACAGCCGTCTCTCTCCTGACGGCTTTATCGGCGTGCACCGGCGTGGGAATAGCTCTTGTTACAAAGCGGATTTTTGATATAGCGACAAAGGATAGGGGCGGAAGTCTTGTAACGGCGGGACTCACACTTTTTGCAATAATAGCGGCACAGCTGATCTTAAGCGCGGTTCAATCCTTTTTAAGCGCCTTCGCCAACGGCAAGCTTACCGTTGCACTTAGAAGTTATCTTTTCTCCCTGGTATTAAAAAAGAAATATTCCTCCCTTTCGGGTTATCATTCGGGGGATATTTTAAACCGCTTCACCTCGGACACAGAGGTGGTGGTTTCAAGCGCGGTTTCGATTATTCCGAGCGTTGTCTCTATGATTACAAAAATCGTAACCGGCATAGGGGCAATGTTAGTTCTTAATCCTTATTTGGCGGTTATAATACTAATGCTTGGAATTGCCGTTCCCGCAATCGGCAGGGTGATAAACAAGCGGTATAAGCGCCTGCACAAGGACTGCCAGAGGTCCGAGGGAAAAACCAGAGCCTTTTTGCAGGAATGCTTTGAAAATATCGTGGTTATAAAGAGCTTTGTAAGCGAGGTGCCCTTTAAAACAAGGCTCGGCTTTTTTATGGACGAAAATTTCAGGCAAAAAATGAAGCGGACAAGTATTTCGGTGCTGGCGCATATCTGCCTTTATTCCTTTTTTACGGTGGGCTATTATGCCGTTTTGGTGTGGGGAGCGGGCGGATTAGCGGCGGGCACCCTTACTTACGGCACGCTTATGGCGTTTTTACAGCTTATTTCTCAGCTGAGAATGCCGCTCCAGAATGTTTCGGGCATAATGCCTAAGTATTACGCGGCGTTAGCCTCGGCAGAGCGGCTTATGGAGCTTGAAGACCTTGATGATGAGCCTTCGCCTTTGGCGGAGGGCAAAATGAACGCCCTTAAGGCTGATTTCAGAAGTCTTGAGTTTAATGATGTATGCTTTGGCTACGGCGGCGAGGAAATACTTGAAAATTGCAGCTTTCAAGCCGAGAGGGGACATATAACTGCCCTCACGGGTGAATCGGGAAGCGGTAAAAGCACCCTGTTTAAGCTTGTTTTGGGGCTTTATGAG
The DNA here is from genome assembly GCA_036308615.1 of Acutalibacteraceae bacterium. Lineage (GTDB taxonomy): Bacteria > Bacillota > Clostridia > Oscillospirales > Acutalibacteraceae > UBA737. The sequence continues at coordinate 9,813 of JAXJVI010000170.1, forward strand.
CCACATGCTGGCAGTATAACCGTAAACGGCAAAACAACTGTCGATACATCTGTAAGGCCGCTTTTTTCATATGTGCCGCAGGGGAATATGGTGCTTTCGGGCACGGTGAGGGACAATATCACCCTTTGCGACCCCGATATTAATGAGGCAAAAATTATAAAAGCGGCAAAAACCGCCGAAATTTACGATTATATCGCAACCCTGCCCGACGGCTTTGATACGGTGCTGTTAGAAAGGGGAGCGGGGCTTTCCGAGGGTCAGCTTCAGCGCATTTCGATTGCGCGCGCCCTCCTTACCGACGCGCCTGTGCTTCTGCTTGACGAGGCGACAAGCGCCCTTGACGAAGCCACCGAAACCAAGGTGCTTGGCAATATTAAAAATATGACCGATAAAACCGTCATTTTCATAACCCACAGAAACACAAGCCTTAAGGTGTGCGATAAAATTGTGCGGGTAGAGGGTAAGAAATTTACGGTTATCAAGTGATGAGTACTGCACGGGAGTGAAAAAATATGCAGCTTAAAATTCAAAACGGCGCGGTCGAGCTTTCGGGCGAGCCGATTTTAAGCGCGGTTAACATTGAGATTAACGATACAAGCAAAATCGCGGTGGTAGGGCGCAACGGTTGCGGCAAAACCACCCTCTTAAAGCTTATTTCGGGCGAGTATACCCTTGCGAAAAGGGACAGCGATGAGGAAAGCTTTATCACGGTTTCGGGCAAGCCGGTAATCGGCGTGCTGTCCCAGATGACCTTTGACGATGAAAGCATTACCCTTAAGGACGAGATACGAAAAGCGTATTCGGATATAATCGGACTTAAGGCGGAGCTTGATAAGGCACAGGAAAAAATGGAGCTTGAGCAGAGCGAGGAAAACATAAAAAGCTATACCGCCCTCTTAGACCTTTTTAATAATCGCGGCGGCTTTTATTTTGAAAGAGAGTACGAGGCGGCGATAAAACGCTTCGGCTTTACCGATGAGCAGAAAAACCGCCCCCTTTCGGAATTTTCGGGCGGTCAGCGCACCAAAATCGCCTTTTTAAAGCTGCTTCTTTCAAAGCCCGATATTCTGCTTTTGGACGAGCCCACCAACCACCTTGACATTGAGGCGGTGGAGTGGCTTGAGGAATATTTAAAGAACTATAAAAAAGCTTTTCTTGTGGTATCCCACGACCGAATGTTCCTTGATAATGTGGTGGATACCGTATATGAGATTGAGTACGGGCAGACGCATAAATACGCGGGAAATTATACGCGGTTTACGGTGCTTAAAAAGGAACGCCGCGAACAGCAGGCAAAGGAGTACGAGGCGCAGAAAAAGGAGATAGCAAGGCTTACCGAGCTGGTGGAAAAATTCCGCTATAAGCCGACCAAGGCGGCTATGGCTCAGTCAAAGCTTAAACAGCTTGAAAGAATGAAGCCGGTCGAAGCGCCGCTTTCCTACGATATGCGTACCTTTCACGCCGATTTTGAGCCCGAGGACATAGGCGTAAAGGATGTTTTGTCGGTAAAAGGGCTTGAAATCGGCTATACCTCGGCGCTGTCGGTTATCGACCTTGAAATGCACAGGGGCGACAGGGTTGGTATAATAGGCGGCAACGGACTCGGAAAATCGACATTTATTAAAACCTTAATAGGTGCTGTAAAGCCGCTTTCGGGCGAGTTTAAGTTCGGCCCCCGTGTCAGTATCGGCTATTTCGACCAGCAGATGGCGCTTTATTCAAGTCCCGATACCGTTTTAGCCGACTTTTTAAAAGCTTTTCCCGCTATGACAGATTTTGAGGCGAGGAGCGCGTTAGGCGCCTTTCTCTTTAGCGGCGAGGATGTTTTTAAAACCGTGGATATGCTTTCGGGCGGGGAGCGGGTACGGCTTGCCCTTTGCAAAATTTTTAAGAAAAGACCGAATTTTTTAATTTTGGACGAGCCTACCAACCATATGGATATTGTGGGCAAGGAAACCCTTGAAGAAATGCTTTCCCACTATTCGGGAACGGTGCTTTTTGTTTCCCACGACCGCTATTTTATCCGCAAAATTTCAAACAGTCTGCTTTCCTTTGAAAATGACGGCGTTAAATATTACCCTTACGGCTACGGGCAGTATCTTGAAAACAAGAAAAATCCCCCTGCCGAGCAAAAAATATCGGCACAGCCCGCAAAGCCGAAAAAGAGCTACACCACCCCCGCAAAGGAGCGCTCAAAATACGAGCGGGCTATCTCTAAAGCGGAGGAAAAAATATCTCTTTTGGAGGAGAAAATCGGCGGGGTAAAGGAGGAACTTAGCTTCCCTGAAAATAGGTCGGATTATATGAAGCTTTCCGAGCTTCAGGCGGAAATAGATTCCCTTGAAACAGAGCTTGATACCGTGATGACCGAGTGGGAGCGTTTAAGCGGCGAGTATGAGCAATTATTAGAAGAGCAAAATGTTTAAATTATAATGACAAATTATAGGACTTGATTTTATTCTGCGGCAATAGTATAATTATTTAGGGACGATGTGGGCATCGTCCCATACATTTGCTTAAAAGGAGTTAAAAATGCTTTTTAATATAACACCCGACCTTGCGGGGGTTCTTACAACCGTAGGCGGTTGGTATCCTTTTTTAAAGGCGATATACGCCGCAATCGGCACGGTTTTTACGGTGATGCTCGCCTACAAGACGGTTTACCGCATAATCGGGCTTTTCTTTACAAGAAAATTTAAGCCCGCTGAAAAACAGCACAAATACGCCGTTGTAATCGCCGCAAGGAACGAGGAAAAGGTAATCGGAAACCTGCTTGACAGTATTGCAAAGCAGGATTATCCCAAAGAGCTTGTCACCGTCTTTGTCGTGGCGGATAACTGTACAGACAAAACCGCCGAGGTTGCCCGCGAGCACGGTGCCGTATGCTATGAGCGGTTTGATAACGAGCACAGGACAAAGGGCTTTGCGCTTCAGTTCCTTTTTGAAAGAATAGAGGAGGACTACGGCAGACGAAGCTTTGAGGGGTATTTCGTTTTTGACGCGGACAATCTTTTAAAATCCGATTATATCTCCCGTATGAACGATTCCTTTGATGCGGGGGAAAAGCTTATTACTTCATACAGGAATACAAAGAATTTTGACGAATCCTGGGTTGCCTCTACCTATGCGCTCCATTGGCTGCGGTCAATCCGCTTTAACCACCGGGCGCGGTCGGTTTTAAGGCTTGCTACAAATATTCAGGGTACGGGCTTTCTCTTTGCCAATGAAATTGTCAAGGACGGCTGGAAATACACCTCCCTTACCGAGGACAGGGCGCTTACCGCCGACGCGGTGGCTCAAGGGTATGCCATTACATACAACGACGCCGCCGAGTTCTACGACGAACAGCCCACAAGCCTTAAAATAGCCCTTAGACAGCGGCTTCGCTGGTCAAAGGGGCACCTACTCGCCTTTGCCGAAACAGGACCGTATCTTTTTATCAACATATTTTTCGGCAAGCGGTTTTTAAAAACCCGCTGGCGGGAAAACGAGAGGAAACAAGGCAAAAGAAGCCTTAAAGAGCTGAGTCTGTCGGCGGTCGAATCCATCCGCCACCGCGCCGCCTCCTACGATACCTTAATGCAGTTGACCCCCTTTTCGGTTATAAATATAATCCGCTGGCTTTTGGTTTCTGTTTTGGCTTACGGCTTTTACTGCGGCGTTCACGGAATAGGCGGAGTGTATTTCTTTTCAAAAAGCACATATTTAGGTCAGCTTCTGCATTTCCTTTTCCCCTTTAAAATCACGGCGGAATCGGGCGCAGGCGCGATATTTATCGGTATGCTACTGCAAATATGGCTAAGGCTTTTATACCGTTTAGGAATGTATATTGAGAATATGTGGGCGGCGGTTTATCTGTTTATAATTGAGCATAAGCGGATTAAGAAAATGCCGATTTACAAAAAGGCGCTCTATACCGTTACTTGGCCGACCTTCGATATTATCGGAAGATACACCCAGTATGTCGCCCTATTTAAAAAGGTTGATTGGAAGCCGATACCCCACGAAAGTAAGATAACGATTGACGATTTAAAGGGCAAACCCGAAAGAAAGAAAGAGACTGTAAAAAACACAGTGTCCGAAAAGACAGATTAATTGAGCAAAAAGCAAGCTCGGCAAAAGCATAAAAAAGCTTAAGCCGAGCTTGCTTGCCTTTAGGCGGACAAATCGGGGTTTGTA
>JAXJVI010000171.1:0-3438 GCA_036308615.1 Acutalibacteraceae bacterium
AACTGACACCACTCGAAAAGCGATGTCAGTATGTTGCTTAAAATTTAATATTTGCTACCATAGATGCCTTTTTTGTGCTGTCCGCACAAATTGGGGCGGTTCAGTAAATACCCCTTATTCGGCTTATAGTCCTTAACCGCTTTCGAAAGAGCAATAAATCCGGATTGAATCAAGTCCTCTGAGGTAACGCCATTTGCGATACATTTTTCACTATGAGTAATAATAAATTTATTAGCATATACCGCTATCAATCCTTTTAGATTTTCCCAAAGTTCGGTATAAAAATCGGTATTTCCTTGCTGAATTTTTAAAGCGTATTCTTCATTAGTCATTGTATTTTCCGCTCCTATAGTATATAATTTTCTTGTGAATATCGGGAGCGGTTTTAATCCTGTCAGCCTTTGCAGAGGTCGGCAGGGTTTTATTTTTGCAGTTAAGTACAAAAGAGGACAAAATCAGGCTTAATATTGCCTTGTCGGTGCTTATCCCCCCTCGTATGCGTTTATACCGTGTATTATTCAAAGCTCCCCTCCTCGGTCTCCTAAAGCCGAAAGGACGATTATTTTAAGGGGGGGAGCGGTTTATATTTGCGCTAATGTGCTACAATGCTGTTTTTAGTCTCTCAGAGCATAGCTACAAGGGGGTTGTTTCGTTTGAAGTGTTGGGGGAATATAAATCCTTGTCTTTAGGTCTATGCCCTAAACGGTACGCGTACAGCGGGCACGATTTAATAGTACAATACTTCGGCTCGTATACACTTCCGCCGCAACAGTCTATGCACTTTGCTCTAATTGCTTTTATCGGTGTTTTTACTTTCATTTTTTTACCTCGTTCCAATATGTATTTTTATCATGGGAGCGGCTAAAGCTTTCCCAATGATAACCACACCCCCCTCGCGGAAAGTTTCGTCGGTGTAAATGTATGGGTTATGTGCGGTCTACCGCCTCGAAATCGACACGGTTGTCAAGGGTGGGGGGGATTGCTTTTAAGCCGCAAGATTAAATTTTCTCGGGGTTCGCTCGGGCTTCGTTTAATTTTTTGTGTCCTTTGGGAGCGGTTCGGTCTTATCAACTCCTATGAGAGGCCCGAGTATCTCATCAAGCTTGTTAGAGCACAATGTTTGATTTATGCTTTTAAGCGTTTTTGAAATTTCGGATATATCATGATAGAATTGCTTTTGCTCTATCAGCTTGACCGATTCCGCTACACTCTCATTGTCTTTTTTCTTTTTGTCTTTTGTGAATAACATTGTTTTTTCCTCCGGTTAAAATAATAAATCTCCGTATTTGTCGGGTTCGTTTTCCCAACTGTAACGGCGGTATGTACTTTTAAGGTCTGATATTCGCTTTGTTTTATCGCTAAAGAATAGCTCAATCCTATTGTCGCCTGTTTTCAATTTCCCTGTTAGCCTGTTCTTTGTAACGGAAAGTAGACTTTTTCTATTATCCTGTTCGTCTGCGCGTTCATAGCTCAGCACAATATCAACCCTGTTTGTTATATCGGCTGAACCGCTCACATCGTCATTGCCTAACTCCCCGGAGCTTTTGCGAGGGTGAGCAACAAGCAGAACCACCACATTAAACCGCTGTGCGATTTTTTTAAGTGAGCCGACAAAATCAGACTGCGCAAGGTAAAAATTATCCTTGTTTCCGTTTGATGAAATTGCGGTCATAAGATTATCAATGCAAATAAATTCAACATTGTATTGCCGTATAACAAGCTCTATTGTGTCAAGCAAGCTTATATATTCGCTTTTCTCCTTTGGAATATATGCGTTATCGTAAATATATGCCCTGCCCCTATACCAGTTATGTATGCGCTCTAATGCCGCAGGCTGAATTATATAATCGCTGTCTCCGTACTCGTTTTTGCGTTCGTCTAAATAATCCGCTCCCGCAAGCTGCTTATCAAGCCAGTATTGGAAATGGTAATCGGGTAATTCGCCCGAATAGGCAAATACATTTTTGCCTTGTTCTAATGCCTCGGCTATAAGCTGTGACATAAATGTGCTTTTGCCCTCGCCGCGTCTGCCTGTAAGCAATACGACTTGACCCATTGCAAAACCGCCTATCGCCTTATCAAGAGTGGGCAAGCCTGTTTTGATTTTTGGAAGTTCTGCAATATTAACCGGCTTAACGTCTGCAAGGTCTTTCACGCTCTCAACGGCTGATATTTCCGCTCCCTCAATACACTGCCTTATTGCGCCCTTGCCGTATTTTCGTAAAATATCGTTTGCGTCCTTTTCACCTAAGTAATCGGCAATCCGTACAGAGTAAACAGGTTGTGTCAATTTAGCCTTAAGGGTGTCAAGCAAGGTCATTGCGCCGTTTTCGTTATCCCCGAATACAATTACCTTTTTAAACTTAGAAAGCCATTCATAACAGAATTGCAACCATGTAAAGCCCATTGCTCCCGTTGGAACGCTCACCGCGTTATTAATGCCGCTCTCGGCTACGCTTAAGCTGTCAAGCTGTCCTTCGGTGATAATAACACGGTCAAAATCCACACATTGCCGCATACCGAACAGAATCGGGCGCGTGTCTTTTTCGCACCATTCTTTATTGCCACTCCCGTTGTATTTTGTGTTACGGTATTTAATAAATTGCAATATGCCGTTTTCGTCATAGAACGGGAAAACCAATAAATTGCGGTTGTCATTGCGGGTAGTTATTTTATACTTAACCGCTATATCCTCGCCTATGCCTCGGCTCTTAAGGTATGCCTTTGCATAGTCAGTCACCGAAATATTGCGTTGCGGCAACTTGCGGTATTGCTTTTTTGTATCGCCCATATCAAGCTTATAATTCAAATCCCTTGCAAGCTCCACAAAATGTCCCTCTTTTGCGCAGGAGGCTCTGAAACACTTAAATGCTCCGCTATTAAGATTGACAGAAAAGGTGTCCTTGTCTTTTTTATCGCCGCCGTTGCAATACGGGCAATATTTAAACCAAAGCTCGTTACCCTTGGTATGCGTTTCAAAGCCGAGAGCGGAAACCATATCGAATAAATCAGACTGCTTAAAAATATAACTCATTGATTCGTAAGCTCCTCAATTATTTTTAGCTCCTCAGGTGTATACTCTCGCCTATGCGGCTTGTCCTCTTTGCCGTCTGCTGTCGGCTCGTCCTCCCACCGCCGCCCATTAAGCCATGAAGACGGGAGCGGAATATATTGCCCGTTATCCCTCTGCCATTGGTCGGATTGCTTTTGATTTTCAAGAGCCGCCATAATAGCCGCGAATAATTCATCATCGGGGTTAAGCTTTTCAAAAGCTTTTAATGCCTGTTTCTTTGCCTGATGTTTCGGATATGCCGAATAGAATTTTTCAAACAAATTCGCACGGTCTCCCCCTTTGGGGGAAAGAGGGGGTATATTATTTTTAATTACATTACTAATTACATTATCATTAACATTTACATTATCATTATCATTTACATT
>JAXJVI010000172.1:0-7763 GCA_036308615.1 Acutalibacteraceae bacterium
GGACTCGGTAGGTCTATGACCTCTACAACAGTATCGCTTATCGGCTCCTGTGTTTTTCGCATAGTCTGGATTTTCACCGTCTTTGCCGCCCGCCCCACTCTCGGGGTAATATATATTTCCTATCCGATTTCCTGGGGGCTGACCGCACTGATACATTTTATCTGCTGTACTGCCGTGCGAAAAAAACTGCTTCGCAGACAGAGCGGAGTAAATAAATCCGAGACTTTAATTTCAAAATAAAAAAAGCTTTACTTTTGTAAGCTCCCGTGATATAATATTAAAGCTACCGTGTACTAAGCCTTTGGCGTCCGCCCTTTTGGGGAATCACTTCGGCCTTTCGCTTGGTTGTCGGATGATATTTTAAAGGAGTGAAAAAAATGACTAAGGAATTAAAGCAGCAGATTATGAAGGACTACGCAATTCACGAGGGTGACACAGGCTCTCCCGAGGTTCAGATTGCCCTTCTCACCACCAGAATCAATGAGCTTAACGCTCACTTAAAGGTTCACCCGAAGGATCGCCATTCCTATCGCGGTCTTCTCAAAATGGTAGGTCATAGAAGAAACCTTCTCGCTTACCTGCAGAAAAACGATATTGAAAGATACCGTGCAATCATCAAAAAGCTCGGCATCCGTAAGTAATCGGTACATTATAGGCAGATCGGCGTTTCGTTCGGTCTGCCTTATTGTAAATGTAAAAAAAGAGATTTTCGCAGTTTAGCGGTAAATCGAGCACCCGAAATATTGGGTATTGGATTTATTGCTAACCGAAAATCTCTTGAAAAATATTTTATAAGGAGATTTTTAAGTATGTTTGAAAACTACAAGGTTTACGAAACCACCCTTGCGGGCAGACCCCTAAAGCTTGAAACGGGTATGATGGCGCAGTTGGCAAACGCCGCCGTTATGGCGACCTACGGCGAAACAAAGGTGCTCTGCACCGTTACCGCCTCCGCCAAGCCGCGCGAGGGGGTTGACTTCTTCCCCCTTTCGGTTGATTATGAGGAAAAGATGTACTCTGTCGGCCGTCTCCCCGGTTCCTTCACAAGGCGCGAGGGCAGAGCCAGCGAAAAGGCAATACTCGCCTCACGCTGTATTGACCGTCCTATCCGCCCGCTTTTCCCCAAGGATATGCGCAACGACTGCTCGGTTGTAGCTACAGTTATGTCGGTTGACCCCGACTGCTCGCCAGAGGTTGCCGCCGCTATCGGTGTTTCCGCCGCTATCGCAATTTCGGATGTTCCGTGGGCAGGCCCTATCTCAAGCGTTAATGTAGGTCTTGTTGACGGTGAAATTATAATAAACCCCGATTTGGAACAGCGCGCAAAGTCCGACCTTAACCTTACCGTTTCCTCAACAGAGGATTTGGTAGCAATGATTGAGGCGGGCGCAAACGAAATTTCGGACGAGCTTATGTTCGACTGCATAATGGCAGGTCACGAGGCTAACAAGGAAGTCGTTAAGTTTATAAACGGCATCGTTGCCGAAATCGGCAAGCCGAAATTTGAGTTTGAGTCCAACGATCCCGACCCCGAAATCTTTAAGGAAATTGAAGACTTCTGCATTGAGGATGTTAAAAAGGCGCTCGATACCGACGATAAAACCGTCCGTGATGCGGCACTTCTCCCCATTTACAACGCCGTTCACGAAAAGTTTGATGAAAAATTCGAGGGCTGCGAAGCTAAAATCGAGGAGATTATGTACCTCGTTCAAAAGCATGTTGTGAGAGATTGGCTCAAGAACGAAAAGAAGCGTGTTGACGGCAGAGGAATTGACGAAATCCGTCCCCTTAACGCACAGGTTGACCTTCTCCCCCGCGTTCACGGCTCGGGTATGTTCACAAGAGGACAGACTCAGGTTCTCTCTGTTGCGACTTTAGCCCCCATAAGCGAAGCACAAAAATTAGACGGACTTGATGAAGAGGTTTCTAAGAGATATATTCACCACTATAACTTCCCCTCTTATTCTGTGGGCGAAACAAAGCCGTCAAGGGGTCCGGGCCGCCGCGAAATCGGTCACGGCGCACTTGCCGAAAAGGCTCTCGTTCCCGTTATTCCGAGCGTTGACGAATTCCCCTACGCTATCCGCGTTGTGTCCGAGGTGCTTTCCTCTAACGGCTCTACCTCCCAGGGTTCAATCTGCGGCTCTACCTTAGCCCTTATGGCGGCGGGCGTTCCGATTAAGGCTCCCGTTGCGGGAATTTCCTGCGGCCTTATAACCGGTGATGACGGCGTTTACGGCGACTTTATGACAATGGTTGACATTCAGGGTCTTGAGGACTTCTACGGCGATATGGACTTTAAGGTTGCGGGTACTCACAAGGGCATCACCGCAATCCAGATGGACTTAAAGGTACACGGACTTACTCCCGAAATCATTAAAGAAGCTTTCGCAAAAACCCACAAGGCGCGCGATTACATTCTTGACGAGGTAATGCTCAAGTGTATCCCCGAGCCGAGAGCCGAGCTTTCAAAGTACGCTCCCAAGATGTTAACAACTCAAATCAGTCCCGATAAGATCGGTGATGTTATCGGTAAACAGGGCAAGGTCATCCAGTCCATTCAGGAGCAGTGCGACTGCACTATCAATATCGAAGAGGACGGCCATGTTTATGTTTCGGGTCTTGATATTGAAAAGGCTAAACAGGCTGTCTCGATTGTTGAGCTTATCGCTAACGACCCCGAAATCGGCGGCATTTACAGCGGTAAGGTAACAAGGCTTATGACCTTCGGCGCGTTTGTTGAAATCGCCCCCGGTAAAGAGGGTCTCGTCCATATTTCCAAGCTTGATGTTAAGCGTGTTGAGAAGGTCGAGGATGTAGTCAATGTCGGCGATCAGGTTATCGTTAAGGTTACCGAAATCGATGATCAAGGCAGAATCAACCTCTCCCGCAGGGACGCGCTTGTTGAGGTAAACGGCGCGGTTGTCGAGCCCGATGCTGACGATGTTCAAAAGCCCCGCCCCGCAAAGCGCGACGGCTCAAGAGAACGCCGAGGCTTTAGAAAGCACGATTAATTTAATTAATTCCCACTTTTTAAAAGTAGCAAATAAGCTCTGCAAAAGCACGAAACAAAGCTTTTGCAGAGCTTATTAACTTTTAGGCGGATAAATCGAGGTTTGTAGAGATGAAGCTTAAAGATATGGTTTCTAACTGTCCTCTGTCCCCTCTTTTATATTTTATATACTCTGTTTCTTTTTATATACTCTGTCGGAGTAAGTCCTGTTTTTTCCTTGAAAAGGCGGGAAAAGTGATATTGGTTTGAAAATCCGCATTCCTCTGCCACCGCGCCGATATTTAAAAATCCGTCGGATAAAAGCTGTTTCGCCTTGTTGATTCGTATTTCCACTATAAACTGCTTTGGCGTGGTTTTGTAGGTTTCGGTGAAGATTTTTCTGAAATAAACCTCGCTTATATTGCATTTTTCGGCTAACTCGGCGTTTGAAAGCTTGGGATTTTGATAATTGCTTTCAATATGCTTTATCGCAGGCAAAATCGCATTATGCACCGAGCTTTCGGTTGAAAGACGGTGCAGTATGTTATAAAATACGCTCATCATTTTAGCTCTGTTTTCCTCAAAGAGGGACAGAGCCTTCATTTTTTCAAAATCTTTTATATATATATCGGAGCTTTGAATAGGTAAAGAAATCACTTCGTCACATAAAAGCTCTTTGCAATCAAAGTTTATAACGGGGAAAATTCCGCTTTTGTTGCCGTAAAGAGAATAACTCATGCCTTTAGGAAGAATAACCGCGTGCTTTTCGTCGGACACCGCCTGTTTCCCGTTTATTTTATAGGTTATTTTCCCCTCTGCGCAAAAGGAAAGGCCGTAGCTTTTTCTGTTTTTTATCTCTTCGCTTCTTCCCCGCGGAGAAGAGACGGTAAACAGCTCTTTTATATCCGTGACGGTGATTTTATTAATTATATTCATACATTATTCACTCCGATGTTCGATAATGGTTAAATTATAATTTCTTTATTCAAAAAAATCAATTAAAAAGAGTAAAAGAGTATCAAAAACATCAAAGCAATATCATTTTACACATTGTTAATACATACCAATTTATTTATAATAAAGAAAAAAGCTTAAGGAGCTGAAAAATATGGAATTTAAAGGAAAAACGGCAATATCAACCGGTGCGGCATCCGGTATGGGACTGTTGTTCGCACAAAATTGGGCGTCTTTAGGCGGCAATGTTGTTATGTGCGATGTAAACGAAGAGGTACTTAACAAAAAGGTTGAAGAAATTAATTCAAAAAACGGAGGCAGGGCAATTGGCGTAATCTGCGATGTGCGTGATTATGAGCAGGTATGCAATGCAAGGGATAAGGCAGTCGAGGTCTTCGGAAGTATTGATATAATGTGCAACTTTGCGGGCGGTACGGCTGTGCGTATGCAAAAGGTTGACAGCAGTAAATATCCCGAATTCCCCGACGTTCCGATAGATGTTTACGATTGGGGAATCGATGTTAATTTAAAGGGTCCCTTTTATTTCGCCCACGCGGTATTAAAGCAGATGCGTGAACAAAAAAGCGGACTTATAATTAATATCGGTTCAATATCGGGCGCAGAAGGCGACGGTTACGGTGTAGAATATCCGACCTCTAAGGCGGGACTTATGTACGGACTTACAAAATCGCTTGCACAGTACGGTGCTAAATACGGCGTTCGTTGTGTTTGCGTGTCTCCGGGGCCCGTGCTTACAAGGGCGGCTATGGCAAATATGCACACGCTTTTAGGCAGAGCCGCCGAGCCGCAGGAAATTATAGATTTGATTTTGTTTATTGCATCGGATAAGGGTCGCTTCATCAACGGTGAAAATATTTTGATAGACGGCGGCAGAAACGCCGCAGGCAGAAGGTGTTAAGTATGGAATACAATTTTTTAAACTACGAAAAAGCAACCCTTACGGTTATGGTACAGGCGAACAATCCTACAAGAATTAAACAGCTTATGGATAAGGCTATCCCCGCGGGGGCAGAAGCCTTCGGAATACAGTTTGAGCAGATGCTTCCCGAATACAGAACCCCCGAGGTTTATCGTGATTTGTTCAGCTATGCTAAGGGCAGACCCTCGTATGTGACCAATTACCGTGACAGACAAAACAGCGGAAAAAGCGATGAGGAGCTGGGCGATGAGCTTGTGGAGCTTGCCGAATGCGGTGCGGAATTATGCGATGTTATGGGGGATTATTTTGATAGACAGCCCGATGAGGTCGCGGTAGACGAAAATGCGATAAATAAGCAGATTGGGCTTATAAACAGAATTCACGAAAAGGGCGCAAAGGTGCTTATGTCCTCCCATGTTATGAAATACACCCCCGCCGAAAGGGTGCTTGAAATTGCACTTGAGCACAAACGCAGGGGAGCGGATATTTCCAAAATAGTGACGGGTGCCGACACTGTAGAGCAGGAGCTCGAAAACCTTAAAATAATAAATATGCTGAAAGAAAAATTGGGCATACCCTTCTTGTTCCTTTGCAACAACAGGTGTAAGCTTTTAAGAAGAGTAGGCGGAGAAATAGGCTCTTGTATGTACCTTTGCGTATACGAGCACGACGCCATGGCAACCCCCGCTCAACCCCTTTTAAGCGATGTAAAGCTTATAAGGTATTTATTAAACAAATAACATTTAAGAGGAGACGGTATTATGAAGTTTGATTTCACAGGAAAAACAGCCCTTATTACAGGCGCTGGGGCGGGAATCGGTAAAGCCGCAGCAATTATGTTTGCACAAAACGGCGCTAAAGTAGTGCTTGTTGATGTGGATACCGAAAAGATGGAAAGCGTCAAAAAGGAGATCCAAGAATACACCAAGGATGTTATCGCAGTAAAGTGCGATATTGGCAACAAAGCCGAGATTGACGACGCGGTTAAAAAGGCGGAAGAAGCCTTTGGCGGTGTTGACATTCTTATAAATAACGCCGCTATCTGGAGATGCTGGTCCACCGTTTTGGATACGCCTATCGAAGAATGGCGCAAATATTTTGATATAAATGTTTTCGGAACGGTTAATTTCATTAAGGCCGTGTTGCCTAAAATGATTGAAAAAGGCTATGGAAAAATCGTAAATGTTTCCTCTGTAGCGGGCGTTTACGGCAACGCGAATATGGCGCATTACTCCGCAACTAAGGGAGCGGTAATTTCCCTTACAAAGGCGCTTGCCAAAGAGGTAATAGACAAGGGTATATATGTAAACTGCGTGTCCCCGGGTACCGTAAGCCCCGAGATGGATACCGCCTCGCCTAACGAGCTTTCTTATCTTGGAAGACAGGGAACGAGCAACGAAAACGCCAGTCTTATATGCTTCCTTGCAAGTGATGACGCAAGCTATATCGTAGGTCAAAACATACAAATAGACGGTGGCAGAAAAAAGATATAACAGCCTTAGAAATCGCTGTTTTTCCGTACTTCTTTCGGAGTGACACCCATATGAGATTTTAATATCCTCCTGAAATGAGAGGCGGAGCTAAGCCCTATTAAGGCACTTATTTCCTCTACTGTTTTGTCGGTGGTCAAAAGGTATTCAATACCCTTTTTGCATTTAGCTTTTAGCCTGTAATCGTTCGGAGTACAGCCGACATTTTCTTTAAACAGCAAATATAAATACGGCTCGCTGACAAAGCAGTTTTGGGCGGCTTCGGCTACCGAGCAGTCGGTGTGATTTCTTATGTATTTCTTGGCATTTCTTACGATTTCGTCCTTTTTTGAGACGGGTTGGCTTTGCTTTAAATAAGGGATAATTTTTGCCAGAGCGCCGTAAAAAAGGCTTAGGGTTTCACAGCTTAAGGAATTGCCCTCGGTCGGAATTTTTATTATTTTATCTTTAAGCTTTTCATCACAGTCAATAACCTGCAGATTAAAATTCAGCTTTTCCTTAGCCTCGGTATTTGAAAAGCCGTAGGAGAGAAATTCTATCTCATCATCGCCGTACCAATAGGATTCATAGGGAAGATTCACGGGTATAAAAAATATATCTCCCTCTTTAATTTGTAAGGTACGGCGATTTGATATAATTTCAGCCCTACCTTTAAGCATACAGGCTATATAGTTCATAGGCGAACCCTTTCGGTTATCGGTATAATGGTATTTTTTAAACCGTATTCTGCAAAAATAATAATCATTGGACGAAAAGACGCCGCTCATTGCAATTCCCCCTTTAAATATTATAGAATCATACCCTTTTATTATATTATATTGTATTGCTTTAAAAAGTCAATTCAAATATAATAAAGGCATAAATTATGTACGGAGGGTATGTAAATGAAAATCAAGCAAATCACATTCACGGCTCCCGGAGTTGCGGAGCTTCTTGACAGGGAAATTCCTGCCCCCGCAAAGGACGAGGTTCAGGTAAAGCTTGCCTTTTCCACTGTAAGCAGCGGTACGGAGCGCTCTAATCTTATAGGCGACCCTAATGTTAATCCAAACGCACAGGGTGCGGTGGTTTTTCCCAAGGTGTTGGGCTACAGCTCATCGGGTATAGTTGAGGCGGTAGGTGAAAATGTTTCCGAGTTTAAGGTCGGCGACAGGGTGGCTATGTCCTGGACTATGCACAGAAGCTATATAAATCTCAATAAAAATTCAGTATATAAATTGCCCGACAATGTCTCGTTCGAAGACGGCGCTTTAGCGCATATTTCCATTTTCCCCCTTGCGGCTATAAGAAAGTGCCGTCTTGAAATAGGCGAATCCGCAATAGTAATGGGTATGGGAGTATTAGGGCTTGTTGCGATACCGCTTTTAAAGGCGGCGGGCGCAGTACC
>JAXJVI010000173.1:0-5863 GCA_036308615.1 Acutalibacteraceae bacterium
CAGCCGTTTTTTGAAAGCTCGTTGCAAAGGTGATGTCCGAGCGAACCCATACCGATTATTAAAAAGGATTTCATCTTATTATCTCCCTTAATAGCCAAAGCGTTTAATTTTGGCTGAATTTAACCTACCGTAACCGCTTCCTCAGGATAGGAGACGGGCGGCTTTCTGCGCTCAAACAGGGATATTCCAAAGGAAATACTGCCCACCCGACCGCAATACATAAGAAATATTATAACCAATTTAGAGACTAAATTCAAGTCCCTTGTTATACCTGTGGTCATTCCCACCGTGCTTATTGCCGAGGTGGTTTCAAAAACCGCGTCCGTAATGTTAAAGCCCTGGGCGGCACAGAGCACCGTAGCGCCGAAAAGCAGAAGCAGTAAATTTGTGGATATAATAATCACCGATTTTCTGAGCACATCGTCCCTAATGCGCCTTTTATACAAATGAATATTATCCTGACCGCGCATACCCGCAATAAGGAAAATTAATATAACCGCAACGGTGGTGGTTTTAACACCGCCCGCGGTAGAGCCCGAGGAACCGCCTATAAACATTAAAATAATCGTTATAAGCTTTGAGGCGGAGGAAAGCGCCGAGGTGTCCACGGTATTAAAGCCGGCGGTTCTGGCGGTGACAGAGCCGAAAAGCGCCACTAATATTTCCTCGCTTAGGGGCTTGTCGCCGCCTGTGTTGTTATGCTCAAACACAAAAAGCAGTAAAGCTCCGCCAAAAATCAAAACCGCGGTTACCGTAAGCACGGTTTTTGTATGCAAAGAGAATTTTTTAAATCTAAAACGGCATGCCGTGATGTCGTCCCACACAAGAAAGCCGATACCGCCGACCACAATAAGGGTTATAAGTACAGCATTTACCAAAACGCTGTCCGACAGCGAGGTAAAGGAGGAATAATCCCCCATAAGGTCAAAGCCGGCGTTGCAAAAGGCGGAAATCGCGTGGAAAAGACCGTAATAAACGCCCTTAAAAAAGCCGAAGCCGGGTTGCCCTATAAAATGCACGGCAAGCAAAATTCCGCCGAGGCTCTCTAACGCTATAGTTCCTATAATAATTTTTCTCACAAGCCTTGAAAAGTCTCCCATATGGGTGGTGTTAATGCTTTCCGCCATTACCGCCCTTTCCCTGAGGCTTGACTTTTTGCTTATAAGCCTGAAAAAGAATATGGCAATCGTCATAAAGCCGAGACCGCCTATCTGTATAAGCGCAAGAATAACCAGCTGACCGAAAAGCGACCAGTAGGTTGCGGTATCCTGCAAAACAAGCCCCGTAACGCAGGAGGCAGAGGTGGCGGTGAAAAGCGCCGTGACAGGGCCCGCGCCTATCCCCTCCCGCGTAGCGCACGGCAGCATAAGCAAGGCTGTGCCCAAAAGTATCATAATAAAGTATCCGAGGGTGATGACCCGAACATGAGAAAGCCTGCGATGTTTCATTAAATGCCTCCGTAAGCAAATCCGACAAATCCAACCCGATTTTAAGGGAGGGATTTTCGCCTTTGCTTTGTTAAAATACCCGTAAACCGTAACCAAACCCTCCCGACTTGCGGGAGGGGTTGCCGAGTTTATGTATCCAAAGTATATTTTTCGCTGAATTTGTTGAAATCATCCACAAAGGCGCCGTTAAGCGAGCTCTTAAGCTTATGCAGATACTTGTGGGTATCCAGCATATCGGTGGGCAGCTGCATTGTGTAAACCGCGATATTTGAGCAATGGTCGGAAACCCGCTCGTAATTTGTGAGCAAATCGGTGAAGATAAAGCCCAGCTCAATGGTACATTCACCGTTTTGCAGACGGTTGATATGCCGCGCCTTAAGCTCCTTATTAAGCTTATCGATAACCTGCTCAAGGGGCTCGACATGGGACGCCTTTTCTATATCGTCACCCACAAACGAGTCCACCGTCATATTAAGTATTTCGGTTACGGCGGCGGTGATCGTCTCAATTTCCTTCATTGCGTCCTTAGAAAAATGAATGTTTTTGCCGTGCATTTCCTCGGCAACCTTGCAGATATTAAGGGCGTGGTCACCTATGCGCTCAAAATCACCTATGCTGTGGAGCATTCTGGCTATGCTGTGCGCCGTATTTTCGGACTGCTCGTTATTGCTTAAGCGCACAAGATAGGTGCCGAGCTTGTCCTCGTATTTATCGATAAGCTCCTCGTTTTCGCGAATAAACTGAACGGTCTGGGGGTCGTATTTAGAAATGA
This sequence comes from Acutalibacteraceae bacterium, assembly GCA_036308615.1. Taxonomy (GTDB): domain Bacteria; phylum Bacillota; class Clostridia; order Oscillospirales; family Acutalibacteraceae; genus UBA737. The sequence continues at coordinate 2,221 of JAXJVI010000173.1, forward strand.
CCGAAATGGATTTCAAAAGCGACTCTCTGGCGTGCTCCGCCATTTCGGAGGTAAGTCTGTGACACTCCGAAACCGCAATCGCAGTATTGTTAAAGAGACGCTCGTCCAAAAATACGGTATGAGTCTTACCGTCATTTTTCTTAACGGTAAGCTCGCAAAGGCGTATTACCCACTTTCTGAAGGGAACGAGAATCACTGTATTAACAAAGTTGAAGAGGGTATGAATCATAGCGACGCCTATCATCGAAACAGGATTCTTTATGAATGACACACCCGCAAATTCCGCAATGTAAAGCAGAATCAAGCAAAGCGCCGAGCCGATTACATTAACATAAATATGCATCGCAACCACTCGTTTGGCGTTTTTGTTGGTGCCGAAGCTTGAAATAAGCGCCGTAATACAGGTGCCGATATTAGCGCCCAGCACAAGCGGTATCGCCATTTCGTAGGTGATACTGCCCGTAAGGGCAAGCGCCTGTACTATACCGATTGTTGCCGCGGAGGACTGAATAACCCCCGTAAAAAGCATCGATATAAGGAGCGCTATCATAGGACTGCTGAAGGCAAAGAGCAGGTTTTGGAAGCCGTCCATTTCGCGTACGGCGCTCATAGAGCTGCTCATAAAGTCCATTCCCGTCATAAGAACGGCAAAGCCTATAAGAATAAGTCCGATATTCTTCTTTTTATCCTGCTTGGATACCATTCTTAAGAGGATTCCCGCAAAGGCAAGAATCGGCGCAAAGGTCATCGGCTTTAACAATGTAAGGAAGAAATTGTCTCCGCTTATGCCGGTAAGGCTTAAAAGCCAGGCGGTAAGTGTTGTGCCGACGTTTGAGCCCATTATCATACCGAAGGTATCGCAAAATTCGACAATTCCCGAGTTTACAAGACCGATAAGCATTACGGTCATTGCCGACGAGGACTGTATCGCAATGGTTATTCCCGCTCCCAGAAAGAAGCTTAAAAACTGGTTTTTTGTAACCTTTTTAAGGGTCTTTTCAAGGGCGCCGCCCGCGACATTTTCCAGTCCGTCCGACAATGTAGACATTCCGTAAAGGAAAAATGCCAGACCGCCTAACAGCTCTGCCGCCATTAACAAAATTTGGGTAGAAGTCATTTTATTACCTCTTTAAAGGCTTTCGCCCCGTTTTTAGAATTTAACAGATTCTGCAATATAAGCCTTAAGCGCCGAAATCGGAATACGCTTCTGCGCCATTGTGTCACGGTCACGAACGGTAACGCAGTTATCCTCAAGGGAGTCAAAATCGTAGGTAATACAAACAGGAGTTCCGATTTCGTCCTGACGGCGGTAACGCTTGCCTATAGAGCCCGCGTCGTCAAAGTCAACCATAAAATCTGCCGCCAAATCGCTGAATACCTCGGTCGCCTTTTCCGAAAGCTTTTTGGAAAGGGGTAAAACCGCCGCCTTAAAGGGAGCGAGCGCTGGGTGCAGATGCAGCACTACTCTGGTGTCGCCCTTTTCGTCCTGCTCCTCGTCATACGCGTCGCAAAGGAAGGCGAGCAGAACACGGTCGGCACCTAAAGAGGGCTCAATTACATAAGGAATGTATTTTTCATTCGTTTCGGGGTCAAAATACTCCATAGACTCGCCCGAATGATTGGCGTGCTGGGTTAAATCGTAATCGGTACGGTCGGCAACGCCCCATAATTCGCCCCAGCCGAAGGGGAAAAGGAACTCAAAGTCGGTCGTCGCCTTTGAATAGAAGCAAAGCTCATCCTTATCGTGGTCGCGAAGCCTTAGGTGCTCCTCGGTCATACCAAGGTCTAAAAGCCACTTCTTGCAGAAGCCGCGCCAGTACTCAAACCAGTAAAGGTCGGTGCCCGGCTTGCAGAAGAATTCAAGCTCCATCTGCTCAAACTCCCGTATTCTGAAAATAAAGTTGCCGGGGGTAATCTCATTACGGAAGGATTTACCCACCTGCGCTACACCGAAGGGAATTTTCTTTCTGGTGGTGCGGGCAATATTCTTAAAGTTTACGAAAATGCCCTGTGCGGTTTCGGGGCGGAGATAAAGGGTTGAGGAGCTGTCCTCGGTAACGCCCTGAAAGGTCTTGAACATAAGGTTGAACTTTCTAATATCGGTGAAATCGTGGGAGCCGCAGTTAGGACAGGCAATTCCCTTATCCTTTATATACTGCATCATTTCCTCGTCGCTCATAGCGGCGGGATTATCGTTTAGCCCGTTCTCGGCTACATAGTCCTCAATGAGCTTATCTGCCCTGTGCCTTGTCTTACAGGAGCGGCAGTCCATAAGCGGGTCGGAAAAGCCGCCCAAGTGACCCGATGCCACCCAAGTCTCGGGGTTCATCAAAATCGCACTGTCAAGCCCTACGTTATAGGGAGACTCCTGAACGAATTTTTTAAGCCAAGCCTTTTTTATGTTGTTTTTTAACTCAACGCCCAAGGGGCCGTAATCCCAAGAATTTGCGAGACCGCCGTATATTTCGCTGCCGGGGTATACAAAACCGCGGCCCTTTGCAAGGGCAACAATAGTATCCATACTTTTTTTTGCGTTATCCAAAATTTTTTCCTCCTGAAACCGAAATTTCTACAAATAATATAGTATAGGAAATTTGTCAAAAAGTCAACACTAATTTAACTTGACATATTAATATATATCGTTTATACTTTTAGCATAGAATAATTTGGGAGGTTTTGTCACTATGGATAACGGAAGAATTCAGCTTCACAATATTAATTTTGATGATTTTATAAAAGCGATTGACGAATGCAAGGGCGATGTTTACCTCGAAACCAAGGACGGCGATGTACTTAACCTTAAATCCAAGCTTTGCCAAATGATAGGCTTAAGCACAATTTTAAATCATTCCGAGGTTGCAGAGGCTACAATCCGCTGCACAAACCCCGAGGACGAAACAATGCTCTTCAGGTTCAATCTGTACGGCGAAATGCCGAAGGAGCAGTAATAAGTATGGCTGAAAACAAATTTTTAACCTATAAGGAAAAGCCGATAGTCAAGTGCGGAAATGAAATTTATTACGGCGATATGGCGGAGCCCTTCGTTGTAAGATTTACCGTGCTGTCAACAGTAAAGGCGGGGGAGAACGAGATTCCCGGCAAGGTAAGGGTCGAGCTTTTAAAGAGCGATACCCAGCTTCCCGATAAGGACAGAATTGTAAAATCCTCCGAAAAGGATTCGTTTTTCGACGCCCTTGATGTCGGCTTTGTATGGCTTGAAAGAAATCTTAGATAATAAAAAGACTGTAACATTAAAGGCATTTGCACAACTTAACGCCTCCCTCTGACGAGGGAGGTGGATTTTTGCGTAAGCAAAAAGACGGAGGGAGAGAAATAAGACCGCATAAAAACGCAACCTTTTCTCTCCCTCAGTCTCGCTTTGCTCGACAGCCGCTGACGGCGGCGGTCCCCTCTGTCACTTCGTGACATCTCCCCACACTGTGGGGAGTCACCCTCGTCAGAGGGAGCCAAAGTATAGCTATTGCAATCCCCTCTACAAATCGGAGTTTGTAGAGGGGAATTTATTAGCGCATAATAAGGCCCCCTTGCCTAAAGGGGGCTGTCACGGCGAAGCCGTGACTGGGGGATATTTCGGGTTGTAGAAGCCAAATTGTATCCCTCCACCGCCGTTCGGCGGTCCCCC
>JAXJVI010000174.1:0-1529 GCA_036308615.1 Acutalibacteraceae bacterium
AATAAATTTATCTGTTAATGTGCTATGTTCCACATCATTGGGTTCTTCTATTTCTTCGAGTATATCATCAAATCCAAACTCTGACATATCAAAATCCTGTGATAATTCGTCAAGCTCCTGTTCCAGTGAATCGAAATCCCACTCGGCAAGCTCAGCGGTTTTGTTATCCGCAAGGCGAAAAGCCCGCGCCTGTTCCTCGGTCAGATCGTCGGCGATCACGACGGGGACAGATTTCAGCCCGAGCCTCTCGGCAGCTTTGAGCCGCGTGTGTCCGGCAATGATAACATAATCAGAATCAACCACGATTGGAACCTTGAAGCCAAATTCATCAATCGACTTTGCAACCGCCTCGACCGCGCCGTCATTGATTCGCGGATTGTTCTCATACGGTCTCAGCCGCCGAGGATCGACGTTAAAAACCTTCATTTTCTTCTCCTTTTTTCATCCGCCCGAAATAAACCAAAAGCCGCCCATGCAGCAGGCGGCTTTCGGTCTATCAAAGGAGGATGTTATGAAAACGCTCGTTTATTTTTTCCAGTTTAATCATATCATAATTAAACGGGACAAACGGGACAAGTTTTGCTTTCACGGATTTTTTCTGACGTATCTATGGCACGCTTTTTTTATTCCCTCGTCGGTATTTCCGCCGCCGACGTGAAGCGCGATGAGCGCCCATGTCTTTCCGTCGATATAGTGCCAGCGCAAAAGGAGCCCGTAATACTCATCGCACTGCGCTATGTAGTTTTCAATGGCTGTTTTCTTTTCCGTCAAAATCTTGATACGGTCGCGCTTTTTCTCGCGTTCGAGAACGATTTGAGCGACCGTGTCGCTCACAGCGTATGGATTCCCGCCGCTTGCGTCAAACGTCTTTGTTTTTAGAATCAGCTCGTCAAGCTCAACCTCAAACATTAAAATATTCGCCTTAATATGCCGATACTGCCGCAGTTGATTGATCGTCATCCGATAGCCTCACAGCTTAAATTATTTTGCCCGAATATCGAATGATTTTTCCCTTTTCTATTTGTTAATTACAAACGTTTTCAGTCATTGCCGTCGTTCCTTTCCCATTCAATTATCACCTCCGCCCCTTGCCGCACCAAGGGGCTGTTGATTTTGTACCTTGCGAAAAGTCCAATTTTTGAAGAAGTCTGATCTATTATATTGTGTGTTTAATTTTAATCAATCAGCCGTGCGGAGCATGATCTTTAATTAATAACTACCATTTTGCGGACGTTGGCAAAATGGTTTTGTTTCAGCGCGTCCACCATTCCGCGCCGCGCTTTGGTCTGATTTTTTTCAATCGAACAAAAGCGGTATACATGCCGTATGAATAATTGGTGCCGTATTTTTTATTGTACTCCAGCCGCTCAAGATCGATGAGCTCTATACGGTCAAGTTGTCGTTTATTGTTCATCCTTCACGCTCCTTCCGCTCCTTCAATGCCCGTTCGGCTTCTTCGTTAAGTGGTGCCCAATAATATAATTTTTTATTATATTCGCCAACAACGTAATCTACTCCAATTGCTATTG
>JAXJVI010000175.1:0-3419 GCA_036308615.1 Acutalibacteraceae bacterium
CGGGGGTGTGGTCGGCGTCATTGTGGAAAAGGACAATACTGCCGTTTTTAACCTTGCTTGTCACCCTTTTACAAATGCTGTCGGGGGTGGCGTTTTCTTTCCAATCTAAACTGTCAACCGACCACTGTATAGTATACATATTAATGCTTTCGGTGGCTTCTATAAGGGCGTTGTCGTAGTCGCCGTAGGGCGGGCGGTGGAGGGTAGGGCAGACGTCCGTTACTGCCTCAATCTTTTTATTGCAGCTTTGAAGCTCATCTATCATCTGTTCCTTTGAAAGCTGGGGCATGTGCGGGTGGGTGTTGGAGTGGTTCTGAATTTGGTGTCCGGCATCGGAAAGCGCCTTTACGGATTCCGGATATTTATCCACCCAAGAGCCTACCACGAAAAAGGTTGCGGGCACATCGTATTCTTTTAAAATGTCAATCAGCGTTTGGGTGTCATCGTTACCCCAAGCCGCGTCGAAGCTTATTGCTACCTGCTTTTTATCAGTTTCGACACAGTAAATCGGCAGCTTTCGGTCATTGTCTGCGAAAGCTCTGACAGATCCTACCGTTATGCCCGTTACCGCTAAAACCGCGGCTATGCCCAACATTATATGCTTTTTTGTTATTATCAAAAATTTCATACCTGTCTCTCCCTTTGTTATGAGTGGTTACATAATAAAAATATGATTGGCGGCTTGTATACTATTCGGATTATTTTAACACAAAAAACCTCTGAATTTGATAAATCTATCAAACACAGAGGTTTTTAAATTTTTATACTATTTTATATCAAATCTTTTTCCAATAAATATTCTTTATTAAACTCCATTACAAAGCCGCCCTCGATTTTTTCGGAAAACAGGGGCGGATTTTCACTGTTTGACTCAAACATATCGTAATGAGACGAGATTTGTCAAGGGGTTTTTATGCGAAAAAGTACGATTTCATAAAAAAGACATACAAACACACATCAAACAACATTGCGATAACAGTAGGACTTAATATGTGATCATAAATTGCTTCTTGAAAGGTTGTCACGATAGATTATTCACGATATCCCGCAGTTCAAGAAAACGAGTTTCCTGATTCAAAGCTTGAATTTCATTTTGGGATAATTTGTAGAGTAACTTCTGTTTTATGATTTCCTTTGGTAATGATGTAATCAATTCAGTTTCCCTTACGATAGGTGATTTGATGTTGCTGCGATGTAAAACATTTTCTCCTGTATTTGTGTTGTAAAGATCAATATAATACATAACAGATTTTTCTACAGCGCTCATTGCCTTTGATGTTTCTCCGGTTGCAAGATATGCTTCTGCCAATAACAAATAACAATCTCCCGAATCAAAATCATGGTACGAAAGGGGGATTTCGTCCTTGAATATTACACTCATAAATTCGAAAAATGTTTCGTATACAGTAATGGCATCCGCATATTTCCCGTCGTTGTAGTATGCTTTTCCAAGTCGTGCAATATCATTTTCAAGTGCCTGCAGCGTATAGTCAATATTGGAGCACAGATATGTTGCGGCTCTTTTGTAATTATTCATACATTCATTAATGATTGCCATATTTGAATACAAGGTTAAATCGGCACGAGGCGGAAAATTTCTTGCTTCGTTTGAGGCCAGATCGAATTTCTGCTGACTGCAATATAAAAATACTAATACCTGACGCGCAGATAATATATCTGTGATATTTTTCGAATTTGCTATAACGAAATTTGCCTGACGAATTGTTTCAGAGGCGATTTCTTTTGCTCGTTCTTTGGCATAGTTCCATCCGTTTTCCGGCAAAGAAAGCGAAATTCCGAGATTCATACAATTGATCATAATTATCAAGTTGTTAGGATATTTCTTCAGCCCATCAAGCAAAATATCATACGCGTTTAAGTACGTTTCGATCTCACCGTATTTTTCTATGCTGCCCGCGTGCTGAACAATTTTCCAAGCTTCTTCATTTTCTGTCGTGTCGGCAATGCCAAACAGCACATCTATACTAACTCCAAATATTGATGCGAGCGGAACAACCTGAGAAATGTCTGGCATTCCCGTATCATTTTCCCATTTTGAAACAGCTTGATAGGTAACGCCAAGCCGTTCAGCAAGTTCTTCCTGTGTAAAACCGTTATTTTTACATAGCTCTTTGATGATCTGTCCCATTGAAAATGACATGATATTACCTCACAAATAGAATATATCGGTACCGTGATTATATTGTAACACATACCTTGGAAAATAAGAAGCGACTTAAAAACGAACCGTTCTCAACTTTGCGTTGAGTTTATTATATCACATATTTGTGAATAATTCGTTCCATCCAGTTATTATAATTGAAAAACAACCGCCGAGAGCAACCATTACGCTTACTCTCAGCGGTAATTGTTATTTTAGAACAACATAAGTTGTAGGCATTTCAAGAGGATGCCAAACGGTACTCAAAAATTGTCTTTCAATGAGAATCGTAGCGGGAATACATACTGCATTTACAAACTTGTCCATGGCGGCAATTCCTGCAACTTGGTCTTGCAAATGTTTGGGTGTATGCGAACTTAAAATTGTTGCGGCAGTTTTATCCATTTCTCGCACAATCGATACAAATTCAGCGGATATAAATTCCTTCAAATTATTGATAATTGTCAGGTATTGTTCTACTGTGTAAACCGGGACGGTTGCCCTATATGTTTCGTTCTCCTTGATAACATATCCCCTTTTTATCATTTCCGCAACGGCTTCAAGATCATATTCGCTTAGTGACATTTTTTCGCCACGGCACATATCACAGAAAATATTGATATAGCGTTCGTTTCCGTACCACAGGTACAAATTTTTCCATTAAAATCACCTTTTACAGAGCAGTTTGGGTATCGTTCGGGTCGCCGTTGCGGGCTAAGTCATACTCTTTAGACCAGTCAAGGTCACGGTATTCTTCGCCACGGGGGTCGGTCTTTATCCACTCAACCAGCATATCCAGCATATCCTCCGACCAAGTATTTTTGTCTATTTGGGCGGTTGTAAATTTACCCTGACAAATCATTTCAAAGCCGAAATCGTCCTTAACGTGGGTTTTTGCCGCGCCCTCAACAACATCGGCTACAAGGTGTGACGGAATAAAGAGAACTCCACCGCCCGCACCGAATACCACATCGCCGGGAAGACATACCGCACCGCCGAAGTTGGTAATATCGTTCCAATCCTTCATTACAAATTCACGGATAGGGGTGGGATCAATACCTCTGTAATAAACCTGAACATCGGGCACCTTTTTCATCTGCTCAACGTCACGCACGCCGCCCCAAATTACAGCGCCGCCTGTTTTGGTGTGCTTTTGAAGAGCGGTTGTAAGGTTTCCGCCTAAAAATGTACCCTTGTAAATTTTGTCGTACATATCGCACACAACAACATCGCGTTCATAGAGGTGGTCGATAACCCA
>JAXJVI010000176.1:0-1882 GCA_036308615.1 Acutalibacteraceae bacterium
ACGTGTGCAAGAATTTTTGCGCGCGTTCGGTTTTCGGATGGTTAAAGAATGCTTGCGGCGCGCCTTCCTCGATAATTTCGCCGTTATCAAGGAAGATTACGCGGTCACTGACAGCCTTCGCAAATTCCATTTCGTGGGTGACAATCAGCATAGTGCTGCCCTGACGCGCAAGCTCAAGCATTGTGTCAAGCACCTCGCGCACCATTTCGGGATCAAGCGCGGCGGTAACCTCGTCAAAGAGCATCACCTCCGGGTGCATACACAACGCTCGGACGATTGCAACACGCTGTTTTTGTCCGCCTGAAAGCTGACGCGGATAGCTGTCTTTTTTATCTGAAAGTCCGACCTTGTCAAGAAGCTGTTCGGCTTCGGCGGCAGCCTCTTTTTTATCACGCTTTTGAACAAGCGTCGGAGCGAGAATAATATTCTGTAAAACGGTCTTGTGCGGAAACAGGTCGTAGCTTTGGAACACCATTCCAACGCGCTGCCTCAGCTTTGTGATTGTCTTTGACTTGCTGTCAATAATTTCATCATCCAGCTTTATCACACCGCTCTGAATCGGCTCCAAGCCGTTAATGCAGCGCAGCAGCGTACTCTTGCCGCAGCCGGACGGTCCGATAATCACGATAACCTCGCCCTTTCGGACACTGAGGTTAAAGTCCTTTAAAATCACATTGCCGTCATAGCTTTTCGTCAAATGTTCAATTTTCAGAAGTGTGTTCGCCATCAGTTGCTCCACTTCCTTTCCAAGCGCTTTGCCAGCAGGCTGAACGGCCAGCAGGCGATAAAATACAAAACAAAAACCGTTAAATAAATCCCAAACGCGGCATTTGGAGAGGTCATTCGGTTGGCTTCAATAATTTGCTGACTGACCTTCAGCACCTCCACCACGCCAATCATCATGACGAGGCTGGTGGTTTTTATCATGCGGGTAATCAAATTGATTGACAGCGGAATAAGCTGACGTATTGCTTGCGGAATGATGATAGTAAAATAGGTTTGAGATTTTGTCATACCCAACGCAAACGCGCATTCATACTGATGCTTAGGCACGCTGATAATCGCGCCGCGTACCAAGTCACCCATTTCCGCCGTGCCCCAAAAGGCAAACACAATGATAGAAGCTGCTTCAGCGTTAAGGTTCCAGCCGAATACCCTTGTCGTACCGAAAAAAACTAAAAACAACAGTACCATCTGCGGCATAATACGGACAATTTCGAGATAAATCCTCGACAATGCTCTGGTTACGGGATTACGGAACGTCATCAGTATTCCGAACAGCACACCGAGAATTAGGCTTAACGCGACTGCAATCAGGCTGATTTCCAGTGCCTTCCCTAAGCCGCCCAAAAGCCGCAGAAAGTTGCTTCCCTTAAACAACACGTCAAGTCCCAAAGCTTGCATAGCGCAGCCTCCTCTCCAGCACTGTGCCGAGAACAGACACCGGCAGCAAAATGATGAGATAAAAAACGACAAGTAATGCCAAATATTCCGCCGTGTTGTAATACAGACCGATTAAATCCTTTGCGCGGAACATCAAATCCATCAGGCTGATTGCGCTGAACACGCTGGTTTCCTTTAGCAAAAAGATTATATTTGCCACGAAAGCAGGTGTGCTGTAGGATAAAGCCTGCGGCAAAACAATGTGAATCATCACCTGAAAATCTGTCATTCCCAAGCTCAGCGCGCTCTCGCGCTGCACGATGTCAATTGCCTCAATGCCGCTGCGGAACGCTTCGCTCATATAACTTCCGCCAAGCAATCCCAAGCCGAGCCAGCCGCAAACCTCGGCGGAGATTTTTATGCCGATTTTCGGCAGCGCGAAATACAGAAAAAACAGTTGAATTAAAAGCGGCGTGTTACGAAATATTTCAATGTAGAT
>JAXJVI010000177.1:0-3365 GCA_036308615.1 Acutalibacteraceae bacterium
GGTCGCAACAACGCGGGCAGAGGAAATTAATAAATACCCGCCGTTGTTGCTTATGGGAAGCGTTCCCCCGCCCCCGTGAGGAGTTCCGCCGCCTGCGGGCGGCGGGTGCGTTAGAGCATAACGATTACAAGCGGTAAAGAATGTCTACCACCCCCCCGCCCCGCCTATCAAGGCGGGGAGCGCACGCGTCCGTGTGATTGGCGTGTCAAGGTTAAGAAACAGCAAAATCTAAACCTTTTTTTTGGTCGGAATGCTATAGCATTTCTTGCAAAAACGCGGCTAAAGCGCGTTTTAAGCTGTCGCAACCGAAACATTCGCAAGAACCTAAAGCCTCATTTTTCCAAATGCAAGGTATAAGCCTTAAACCGTGGCTAAGCCTGTGCGATTGTCTCGAATTTTGACACATTCTGCAGCCGAACTCAGCAAGCGCGGCTTTGTCAAAATCTTGTAAGTTATCCACCGTTTTCCACCACCTTTTTAACATTTTAAAATTTCTACTTGACTAAGTGTCGGCTCTGTGCTAAAATAGTCTTGCACGCGAGCCGTGAGGTTCAAAACTTCGGGCATTGTCCGAGGACGGAATGCTGACTACAATCCGTTTCCCGAAGTAGTCATTAAAAAAAGTAAGTCCACACCAAAAGGTGAGGACTTCTTTTTTTATGCTTGCGGTATGCTCGAATTGAATTAAATTTCGATTATATTTAGTATAATTAAGGGCATATCAGCGCGAGCGTACCGCACTTAATTCCGCGCATATGCCCTTAATTACAAGCCTACACCAGCGTACGCGCTGGTTTCGGTACTAAATACAAATTTAATTAAATTCGTGTTTGTACTCCTTTTTAAGTTTTTCGTGTCCTCGTGAGTATCATTTTACAACAAGGGTTTCATCTTGTCAAGGGCTTTTCTCAATCGCCGCGATTCAGCCTGTCGGCTTACACCGTTCAAAGCGGCAATTTCAGCAACGGAAAAGCTCCAAAAATAGCGCATTAAAACGGTGTCGCGTTCTTTATTCGCAAGTGTCAAAAGCGCCGCTTTAATGTCGATTTTCAAGTCTATATCAGGACTATATGCGCCGTGATTTTCGCCGTATTCGGTGAAGATTTCGGCGCGCTTTTGTTTGGCTTTTGAAAGCCTGATGTACTCGTGTCGAAGCGCAACGGCGGCGTATCGGTTTGAAAGCTCCTTGTCGCTGTTTACAAGGTTGCAAAGCAATTCGGAAAGCGCGCCGTCATCGTCTGCAAGCTTGCGGATGTAGTGTTCAACCAGTTTCGCCATATCGGCGTATAAATGGGCGTTTTTATTCATTTTTTCGCAAATTTGCGGCGTTTTCCAACGACATTTGCCATTGCGTAAATTATTGTTACAGCTTCATCGGAGTGGTTCAAAAGCCGTTTCACCCGTTGCAGATTTCCGCCGCTTTGCTCAAATTCTTCAACAGCATAAACCTTGCGGGCGCTATGCGGCGTTATGTTTTTGTGAACATTAAAAAGCTTTGCAACACGCTTTAAGTCTTTGTAGACAGCTTGCCGTGTTCTGTGTTGCCGTCCGTCTAATCGGTGTTCAAAAATATAGTGAACTCCCGTGCAAGACATACACCGCATAAAAAGCTCGTTAGGCAGTCGGACGGTTCGGGTCTTCCCCGTCTTTTGTTCACGGATTGTAAAGCGCTGTTTCCGCACCTTATCGGGGGTAAGCGCCAGCACATCACCTATGCGCAAACCAGTTGCAAGCGACACTTCACAAGCAAGCCGATTTTCGGGCGTGAGTGCCGCCAGTATATGTTCGAAATCGCCCTTGGGTATCCATTCAGACCGCATATCCGCACCCCCAGTTAACAATCCGAAAAAAGTAAACTCGTTTTTTGGGTATGTATTTTTTGACCCCTATATATTGTGTTTTCATTCGTCTAATTTTAACTCCTTACACTTTATGTAGTCATTTTCATAATCCCATTCCGTTATAGGACAAGGTTCGGCGCTTAAAGAGGTAATCACATCTCGACTTTTAAGACCTTGCGAGGCAAAGAAGAGATGTTGTCCAGCCTCTATAACGCCGCTTTGTAGGTCTTTTGATATGTACTTTGTGATGTAGCGGGAAACGGCTTCGCCGTTCTCTATTTCGGTACAAGTAAAATAGCCAAAAGCCCGCCTATAGCGTGTCCAATCGTAAACGGGCGTGCCGTTCCTGATAAGGTCTTTGAGCCGTTTCGGAATGTTTTCCGAAAGCTCAAAAGCCCGTAAGTCTTTGTCGGTCAAGCCTTTCAAAAGCCCGTGCATATGCCAGCCGCCCTTTTTATGTTTTTCGGGTATCAGCAGATACTTAATTTTGTCGCTGTCGGCTCGCCCTCTGTTGATGTTTCGAACGAGCTGTGCAAAGTCTTTGCGAAACTCCGAAAGGTCAAAACGGTCGCGTTTCGTTTGGTCTTGAGTGAATGTGCAAAAATATTGAAACTCATTACAAGCCGCAAGCTCAAAAATGCGGGCGCGGGTGCGGCTGATGTTATTATCAAGACGGGAATTTTTAAGAGCTTGTTCGGCTTTTTTAGCTCTGTCGCTGTCTCTGAGGGCTTGTTTAAGCGTTTTTAATTTAAGCGTGGGTTTGTAGGGCTTGCAACCGTAAAAAGCCACAGGCGGCTTTTTAGGGGGCTTTTTCGGGTGCTTTGGATTGCGTAACGCCTTTACATAGACGATTTTAAGGGTGTTGCCGTATTTGTAGACACTCCAACGGTCGGTTAAGGTCTTAGCTTGTTCGGGTGAGGTGAAAAAATCGACAAGGTCAGAGTGATTATTTACGGCAGATTTTACAAGGTTTTCGTCATAGTCGGAAATGAGCTTTTTAAGTTCTTTTTCGGTATATCCCGAGGAATAAGAAATCATTTTTTATCACAAAACTACCGCTTTATGATACTTAGTCAAGTATAGCAGAGACTAAAGTCTCTACAAAAAAAGAGGAAATAAGCCCAAGCGGATTACTCCGCTTGCGCGGGTTTTGATTTTTTTCGGATAGTCGAGCTTGTCAAGGGTCGAGATGAACGGCATAGCCGCCCTTGACAAGCGATAGCTGAGCAGACGAGCAATGCCGCGGGCGGCGCGCCCAGCACAACGCGCTTTGGTCGCACTCGCCCGCTGGTCTCTGCGCCGACCGCCGCAAAGAGGCTCAATGCGCCCGCCGCACTACGCGCTATGGGCGAATTTCGCCGCTTTGCTAGATTGTTCTTTGCTGAGCTCGTATCGAAGAAGCCCCGCTCACCCCACGAGGGGGGGTCGCGTGTCTTCTGTTTGTTGTTTTTAACGGCGGATTCGCAAGCGAACGCGCCTAAACAACAAACCAATCGGTAGGCGAACACACTTAAATCCACAAAA
>JAXJVI010000178.1:0-2500 GCA_036308615.1 Acutalibacteraceae bacterium
GGCTCTCTCGTTGTTCCGTCTGTTGACGATGTGCGAGAAGGTGTTGTCTTTGACAACGGCTCAGTCGGTACTTTGATTGTCGAAGGCGGTGGCGAAAGGTTGCGAATTGCCGATTTCGGCTATTACACAAACGCACAATCAGACACCTATATCGTTGACTTGACCGAACAAGACAAGCCGAAGTTTGCAGTTGCAGAGGAACGGGTTTTGATTGAGATGTTTCCCGAACTTGACCTCGACAACATTCCCGAAAAGTATTTTGATGACTTATTTGTCAAATACTTGAAATATCGCTTAATCGTTGAATATTACCGCACGGCAGGAATAAATTCGACCTTCACACCGAGCGAGCCGACAACCGAAATTGTCAACTATCAGAATGTTCGCAATGAGGTTTGGCTCAATTCTGCAAACATTTACTTAAAGGCGTGGTCGAAAAAATATCCCGATTGCATTACAAGACCACAGCGAATTTTATTGTAAAACTCTAAATATTAAGACTATGAACAAAAAAGATGCAAATATCTTGTGCGATTTGATGAATCGCAGAAATGACGGCTTCAAGTATTCACTTGTAAAGTCTGCAAAATGTGTTAATTGCTACGACATTAAGAAAGAAAAAATCGAAGCAAAAGCACCAAAGAAAGGGCAAAAAAATGCTGAAAGCGAAGCAAATAACGGAGTTGCAGAATAGGACTTTGGCGCAGATGTTGGCGGATTTCGGGACTGGCAAAGATGCCGTTTTCTTTTCGGAAATCGCCAACATTTCACTTTTGCCTACCCAACCGAAGCTGGAAGATGCATTGCGGGCTTATTGCAAGTACCGAGCAACGAAACAACCTCACTTGTTCACGAAGTTTGAAAGGCTATTGAGCGAAGTCAACACGCAGATAGCACCGAGCGAAAGAAAAGCCACAGCGGATAAGTATGCGGAGTTTGTGACCTCGGTTTTCGTGGCGGTCGGTCAGCAAGTCAACTTCAACGTTTCGCTTTTTGAGTTTCTGCAACTTTTCAAGTTAACGATAAAACACTAAAAAAACAATGGCTTTTAATCCAAAATATAGCAGTATCCCGATGGTAACGGACAATATCGGAATGCCCGACTTGCCTATCGTCTTGCCGATTGACGAAAAGGTTATGCAGTCATTTCATGGAGATGCGCCGAAAGTTTACGTTAAGACTTTGCGCGGTGGCGTAGAGGTTCCAACGCCTTACCCAGCACCCTACCCCACAGAAGAATATTTCGTGCTGGATAGTCCCGACATTGTGCGAATCGGCTTTTTTATTGCACCGACAACCTTTTGGACATTGCCAATAGTTATCGAGCCGAGAGTGTTCGACAAGTCACAATGGTGCAAGGTTTCAGCATACGATACAACGCGCTACAACTATCCGACTGCTCCGCTGGTCGTTTTTTTTAAGGCGTTTCAGCGCAAAGTCGAACAGCAGAATGTTGTTGTAAAATATGACGATGAGGTCGGTACGATTATTCCATTGTCGCAAAAACAATTCGATGTGTTGAGTTTCACAACACAACCGATGAACAGCGACTATGCAAGGCTATTGCTTGAAATATCGGAATGGGACAACGTGACTTTTCAAACGTGGGACACCGAAAACAGCAATTGGAGCTCGAAAATTGACGTAGCAAAAAAGGCGGAAGCGTGGAATAAAACAACCTACCCGAAGACACTCGGAACAACAATACAAGGTTCATTTATCATAAAGCAATGACACCGCAGGAATATATTGACGGCATACAAATGGCGGTTCGTAATTTTGATGCAATTGCGGACGAGGCTATTCGTGCGGTCGGTATTGACTTTTTCAAGTTGAAATATCGTGATGCCTACAATCAAGGCGAAACTATAAAAGGTAACAACTTTCAAGGCGGTAGGTGGTATGCAAGTGGGAAGCAGTATAGAAAGGACTTTATTTGGGGCGGTCATTACGATATGTTGAACTTGTCGAACACACAGGGCAACAAGACGAGTTTTCGACAAAGTATGTATTTCGATGGCGAGGGCGCAAACCTACGAATGGCAAATAATGCAACCTATAAAGGCGAGGAATACGGCTCAAAGGTAATTGCGAATATGTTCGACAACGGCATTGATGTGCTCGAATATGAAAACAAAGACGAAGCTGACAAGGAACTATTTTTGAAAGA
This sequence comes from Acutalibacteraceae bacterium, assembly GCA_036308615.1. Lineage (GTDB taxonomy): Bacteria > Bacillota > Clostridia > Oscillospirales > Acutalibacteraceae > UBA737. The sequence continues at coordinate 2,171 of JAXJVI010000178.1, forward strand.
GTTTGTAAATCGTATCTTTATGGGCGATTTGCCATTCTAAAAAACGAAATGTTTCACGTGAAACAAAATGTAAAATGCTAAATATTAAGAAATTATGAGCAACTTAATTACTGAAATATATGACAAACAGGCGGTTGTGGATAATCTCAACCAACTGGGCGAACTTATCAATTCAAGCCTTAATGCAATCGTGGCAAGTGCGCCAAAATTGCAGTCCCCGATTGACTATTTGACAGCCGTACAATCAATTTCGGAAATAGAAAAGAAAAACACCGAAGTAACGCAGGCGAAAGCAAAAGCATTGAGCGACCTCGATAAAGCCTACCAACA
>JAXJVI010000179.1:0-5269 GCA_036308615.1 Acutalibacteraceae bacterium
TAGCTTGCGTGAAGATTAAGCTTTTTCTTGCCGGGGCAGAGAGACATCGCCTTGTCCATATCCTGCATAAGCTGTTCGGGGGTTGTCGCCTTTCCGGGATAGTTGCCGGTTGTTAAAATTCCGCCGGAAAGGGCGTCCTTACTGTCAAAGCCGCCTACATCGTCGCCCTGCCAGCAGTGAAGAGCCACAGGCACTTCTCTAAGTCTCGCGATCGCCGCGTCGGTGTCTACACCAAACTCAGCGTAGCGTTTTTTTGCTTCCTCGTATCTTGTCATACCTTTACCTCCGTTTTATAATTTAACATATTTATTATATATTATAATAAATAAAAAAATAAGGACATTACTTTTCAAAAAAAGCGTCTTTATTTAACAGAGTATGAAATTGTTTTTTCCCTTTCCGCCCTGCGGTAGCTTTTTGGGCTCATACCGTATTTCTCGGTAAAAATTCGGTAGAAATAGCTTGTGTTTTCATAGCCCACCATCACTATTATCTCCCCCACCGAAAGGGTCGTGCTTTTAAGAAGAGAAGCCGCCTTTGTAAGGCGCTTTTCCATTAAATGCTCCTTAAAGGTTTTGCCCGTAGCCTCCTTTACCCTACTGCTGACATATGCCGCCGAAACATTGCACCGTTTCGCCACATTATTTAATGAGGCATAGGCGTAATTCTGCTCAATTTCGGAAAGTGCGGACATAACTATAGTATTAGCTACGGTCTCAGGCTCGCCCGTTATAAGACAGTCGGTAAGACCTAAAAGCTGTAAAAACAGAAGACCCATTGTAATCTGATTGATATTTCGGCGGTTGGGTTGCTTGTTGACTACGCTCCAAATAAGGTTTTCCATCAAATTCTGCACGGGGAGCGACTCGGTGACATTAAAGTGCATATAGCCTATCCCGTGACCCTTACCCGCAAGTCCCGAAAAAAGAAACTGGCTTATCTTATTGTCGGAGCCAATCATTTCAATAGCGGTGTTAAAAAACTGCGGCAAAACTATAAGATTTATCGCAATATCATTAATACCGGCGGCGTAGGTTTGATGGCTGGCGTGCTGATTGAGAAGCAGAATTTCCCCCGCCTTTAAAACAACCTCTGCCGTGCCGTTTATAATATGCCGCTGTGAGCCCGAGCACATATATATAATTTCAACATAATTATGGCTGTGTTCGGGAAAGGCGATAAATCTCGTGTTAGGTCTTATTGTGAAGAGCTTGCCCGACTCTAACAGCTTTTGACTGTCGACAAGCGAGGGCATATTATCGAAATATACGCTCATATCAAGCGTCCCACCGTTTAACAGGCGCTTTTCCTCATCGGTAATTTCCGAAAGCTTGCTTAAAAGCTCCTTGTTCACCCGCTTTTCACCCCAAAATCTCCTTTAGATTTTCACGCTCGGTTTTAAGCCTGTCGCTGAATAAATCCTCATATCTGAAGATTGAGAATCCGATATAATTAGGCTCGGTGCGCACATCCTCAACCTGCCTTTTAAGAACATCACCCGACGACCAATAATCCGCGGGCGTATCGGTCACCTTGTAAGCCGCAAGTCCCACCGCAAGCTTAATATTTGGATTAGTAACAGTTTCCCTCCAAGCCGAAAGCGCCGCTTCAAAGGGGAGGGAACCCTCGCCGTAATCCCAGTAAATTTGCGGCATAATGTAATCAACATACCCATCGCTGCTTCCCCAAAGCCTTACATCCGCAAAGCTTTTGTTAATACAGCTGTCAACATTCCCCGCGGGAGATATACCGAAGGTGATATTTTTCCTTGCCTTAATTTCCCTGTAAACAGCGGAAACAAGCTCGTTTACACAGTCTGTTCTAAACTTATCGAGCGCTCTGCCGCCGCCGTATTTTTCAAAAGTGACGGTATCAATCGAAGCATCCGCCGTTGGATAAAAATAATCGTCAAAATGTATGCCGTCAATGTCGTAATTATCGACTATTTCGATTATTCCTTTGATGATTAGCTCCTGTACCTCGGGTTCGCCGGGATTAAAATAATAATACTCGTCCCCTGTCTCCGAATTTCCCCACTTAAACACCTTCTCGGTGCCGAGCCATTTTGCCACGGGGTCATCGGGCGCAAAGCCATCCGCAGTCTTATTCCCGCGGTAGGGGTTGACCCAGGCTTCGATTTTAAGGCTTCTTTTATGGGCTTCCTCGGTCATAATTTTCAGAGGGTCAAAGGGAAATGTATTATTTCTGTTGCCCGTAAAATTAACCGACGCGGGAAAATACGCGCTTTTATAGTACGCGTCACCGTGACTTCTCCCGTGAACAATAACCGTATTCAATCCGTACTCCGCGCATTTATTTAAGTATTCGCATACAGTATTTCTAAATTCCCGTTCGGTTTTGTTCTTTAATATTTTTTGATATTCAAGGAACGATATCCAAACCGCACGCTTTTCCGGTACGCTTGAGGCTGTAACAATCGGCGGCTGAGGATTCGGCTCCTCAACCTTGGATTCTTTTGCCGCGGGTGCGTTTTCAGAGCTTTCGGCAGGCTTGCTGTCCTCCTCGGGTATACTCTGAACCGCCTCTTCTGACGGAGATGAATTTTCCTCCGAAGCCGTTACGGTATCACTTTGCAGATATGAAGGCTCCGAGCTAAGCACAGCCGTGTCAAGCGCTTCCTCATAATTATTCAAAGGAAAGCTGAAGCCTATGCATAAGCAAAGCAGAGTGCTGATAAATATTATTAAATATTTTAAAAGTATTTCCACTTATTTATTGTCTTTAAAAATATTATTCTTTTTAACTAAAAGATAAAAGGGTATGCCTAAGACATAGCATACAATAAGCTCGCCGAGGCCTACCTCAAGACCCGAAATCACAAAGCCCCAAAGCGTAAAGCCCTCCGGCAGGAAGAAAAAGGCGATTTCAAGCCCTATTACCACCGCGTTTATAATGACGGGTGGCAGCATTGCAAGGAGCGGCAGCCCCTTAAACTTGATATTCCTTAAATAATATGTAAGTATCGCCGCAATAAGGGTTGCCGCCGTGCCGAAAATCATATCAAGCGCGTTAAAGGAGCCGATATTTGCAATAAAGCACCCGATTGTAACCCCCGGGATAGCCGCGGGGGTGAATATCGGAAGTAAGGTTAAAACCTCCGAAATGCGAAGCTGTATAGGACCGTACGCCAACGAGAAGAGACTGCATAAATATGTAAGTCCCGCGTATGCGGCGGCGATAAGCGCCCCTGTTACTATAAATTCAATTTTGCTTTTTCGGTTTTGCATTGGTTTCTCTCCCCTGAGAATGTTATTTTATTGTAGTTTCTTATAATATTCCACCGCGAGACGGTCGCACCGCTCATTTTCGGGGTGACCCGCATGACCCTTTACCCACTCGATTTCCACCTTATGAACCTCAAGCAGATTAAGCAGTATTTCCCATAGGTCGGCGTTAAGGGCGGGCTTTTTATCCGCCTTGCGCCAGTTGTTTTTCCGCCACGCTTTTGCCCAGCCCTTTCCGATACCGTCCGCAACATATTTCGAGTCGGTCACAAGCCGCACCTTGCAGGGCTCCTTTAAAGCCTCCAGCGCCTTTATAACGGCGGTAAGCTCCATACGGTTGTTGGTGGTCTGTTTTTCGCCGCCCGAAAGCTCCTTTTCCGCCCCGTTATAGCGCAGTACCGCTCCCCAGCCGCCGGGGCCCGGGTTGCCCGAGCAGGCGCCGTCGGTAAAAATATCAATATGCTTCATATTTTAATACTTTCTGTAACAGCCGATAACCTTGCCGATAACATGTGGGTCTTCGGGATAGATAGGCGAAAAATCGGGGTTTTCGGGCATAAAGATTATTTGCCCGTCCTTTATAAGCAGTCGCTTTACGGTTGCGTCGTCCCCGTCCATACCTATTACAATATCTCCGCTTCGGCAAGAGGCGTTTTTATCGGCAATAATAATATCGCCGTCCAAAATACCCGCGTCCCGCATACTAAGCCCCGAAACCCGCAGGGCGAAAAGCCCCTCGGCATCCTTTGACGGGTAGGGAATATAATCCTCGATTTCCTCAATGGCAAGTATAGGCTGACCCGCCGTGATTTTGCCCACAACGGGAACCATTGCGGACTCATATTCCATATCAAGCCGTATTGCCCTTGAGGACTTAGCGTCCCTTACTATATACCCCTCCTCCTCCAGCGCGTTTAAAATCGCGTGGACGGTCGAGGTGGATTTAATACCCGTGGCGGCGCATATCTCCCTTACTGTAGGCGGAAAGCCCGAGGACATTTCCTCCACAAGAAAGCGGTAAACCTTTTCCTGCTTTTCGGTAAGCGGTGTTTTTGACATCTTCCCGTCTCCTAACGAACATTTATTCTTATTTATTATAGCATTTATTCAGCCTTATCGCAACCCTTTTTTGAAAATATTTCTATTACTCCCATAATTACAAGAAGTCCGCCGAAGAGCTTTGAGGTAAGCTCGCCCCCTAACATGTCGGCAAAGTATATGCCGACAGCCGCTCCCAAAAGTCCCCAAAGCGCAACCCTTAGCACCGTTTTCCATTTTATCTGCTTTTTTAGAGCGTAAACAATAACCGCCGCGATGGCAATAGGAATAAAAAAGAGCAGATTTATCCCCTGGGATTTTAACTGCGGAGTATCGGTAAAAATCGAAAGATAGATTATAAGCACCGCTCCGCCGCCCAGTCCCATAGCGCCTATAATTCCCGAAAAAAGCCCTGCTAAAAGGGCAGCCCATTTCATCTTAAAAGCAGGCGCACGCCTGCGTAAACCATAAAACCGCCGAAAATTCTTTTAAGCCAAATAGGCGAAATTTTTTTAAGGCAGTAGGTTCCGATAAGCGAGCCGACAAGCCCGCCCGGAATAAAGACAAAGGAATCGGCAAGGGATACATATCCCTTTATAAGATAAAGCGCGGCGCTTAATACGGTTATCGGAAGTATTACCGCAACCGCGTTTGCGTGGGCTTGCTTTTGACTAAGCCCTAATTTTTTGAGGAGCGGCACGGCGATCATTCCCCCGCCCGCGCCCAAAAGTCCGTTCACAATTCCCACCGCAAGCCCCGCCGCGGCGGTAAGCAAATTATTTTTCTTAAAGCAGGTCAATTCAATCACCGATAACAGTTTTCCCGCAAACTGCAAAAATAAACCTTTATATTTGGGGATACATCACAGATATAGCAACATTTGTCTATAAAATATTACATATTTTACTTGCCGTAATTTAATTGAATTTATATAATTAGGATAGAAATCAAAAGGGGCGGATTATGATGCTAAGAGTTACTATATA
>JAXJVI010000180.1:0-2847 GCA_036308615.1 Acutalibacteraceae bacterium
CTCCTCCTCGGTGGGAAGCGACGGACGGTCCATAAAGAGAAACTCGGTTCTGAAAAGACCTATTCCCTCGCCGCCGTTATGTATAACGGCTTGCCGATGTTGCCGTAAACGGCTTTTTTGACTCCGCTTTTCGTAACGGTTTCCCTGCTGAAATACTCGGCAAGGGAAGCTTTTTCCTCAAAATAGCTTTGGCGGGCGTTTTCGTATTTCTGTACGGTTTCTCGGTCGGGATCGAAAAGTATTTTACCCTTACTGCCGTCTATAGCAAGCAGATCGCCGTCCTTTATAAGCTCGGACGCGTCCTTAACGCTCAAAACGGCGGGAATGTCTATAGCCCTTGCGAGGATTGCGGAATGTGAGGTGACCGAGCCTACCTCGGCTATAATAGCGTAAACATTTTCACGGTTTATCCTCGAAGTCATAGAGGGGGTGAAGTCCTTTGCAATCAGCACCGAGCCTTTCGGCACATCCTCAATAGCGACGCCGTTTTCTCCGCAAAGTATACCGATAATGCTGGTTTTAATGTCAAGAATATCGGAGGCTCTCTGCTTCATCATTTCGTCATCTACCGCGGCGAACATATCGTAAAGGCTGTTGCATACCGCGTCTGTCGCCTGAGCCGCCGTTTTGCTGCCCTGTATGCTGTCGTTTATCTGGGAAAGCATAAACGGGTCGTTCAGCATTACAATGTGACCGTTTAAAATGTCGGCGTTTTCCTTGCCTACCGACTTTGTAAGACTGTCGATAAGCTCTCTTGTCTTCTTGGTATAAACGGAAACCGCGTTCTGAAACTTTTTCATTTCCTCCTCTGCCGTTGAATAGGCAGAGGAGTTTATATCTATACGAGCTTCCTTTATTACTATAGCTTTTCCTACGGCATACCCGGGGCTTACGCCGATACCCTTAAGAGTTTTCATTATTCCAACCCGCTTTCGATAAGATTTATCGCCTCGTCAAGCATTGCCTGTTCGTCTTCGCCTTCGCATACGATCGTAATATGACTGCCGTATTTAATGCATGCCGCCATAATATTCATAATGCTCTTTCCGTTAATCTTTTTGTCTCCGAAGACTATCGTTATGTCCGACTTATATTTTGTCATAGCGGAGATGAAGTTGTTTGCGGGGCGCATATGAAGCCCCATTTTATCTACTACTACCGTGTCCTTTGATACCATAATCCAATACCTCGTTAATTAGTTCTTTTCTTTTTAAGAAGAGCCAGCATCAGCGCGCCTGCTACGGAGCCTGCTACCAGAGCTACCAAATATCCGATCGGATTGCCTACAACCGCGAAGGTGAAGATTCCGCCGTGGGGAGCGGGGCAGGTGCAGCCGAAGAGTGCCGTTACAGCGCCCGCTACCGCAGAGCCGACAATGCAGGAGGGGATAACCCTCAGCGGGTCGGAAGCGGCGTAGGGAATAGCGCCCTCTGTTATGAAGCAGAGTCCCATAAGATAGTTTACAGGGCCGCTTTTAAGCTCTTCTTTAGTCCAGCGGTTTTTGCAGAAGGTGGTTGCAAGTGCTATAGCGATGGGAGGCACCATACCGCCTATCATAACCGCCGCCATAATCCAGGTGTTGCCGTCGGCAATCGCCGCCGTGCCGAATACATAAGCTGCCTTGTTGAAGGGGCCGCCCATATCAATCGCCATCATACCCGCAAGCACAATGGAGAGAAGCAGCTTGCTTGTGTCGCCCAGAGAAGAAAGACCGCTTGAAACCGCGCCGTTGATAACACCCATAACAGGGTTGATTATAAGCATAAACAAGCCTATAAGAAGTGTTCCGAACAGCGGATAAATGAAGACCGGCTTTATTCCGTCCATTGATTTGGGCATCCAGTTAAAGGCCTTCTTAAGGAGATTTACAAGTATACCTGCGATAAAGCCCGCAAGCAGAGCGCCTAAGAAGCCCGAAACCGCCGTGTCGTTGCCCGTGGGGGAAGCGAGGGTTGCGCCCGTGGTTGCAAGATAACCGCCTACAATACCGGGTAAGAGTCCCGGACGGTCGGCGATAGACTGGGCAATGTAACCCGCTAAAATCGGGAGCATAAAGGCGAACGCCGCTTTTCCTATCCAGAAAACAACCGCCGCTACCGGGTTGGTAAAGCCGAAGTTGCCGCCGACATTGGCGTTGCCCGCGATTGTATCAATAAGGAAGCCGAGGGCAATCAGCACGCCGCCGCCCACAACGAAGGGGAGCATATGCGAAACGCCGTTCATAAGGTGCTTGTAAAGCTTTCTGCCAAAGCTCTCTTTTTCCTCTCCGTCATCGGCAGAGCTTACCTCGCCGTCGTGGTGATAAATCGGAGCTTTACCGTCAATGACCTTTTGTATAAGCTCTTCGGGCTTGTTGATACCGCTTAAAACAGATACCTTTAAGACGGGCTTTCCGTCAAAGCGTGCCATTTCAACATTTTTGTCGGCAGCTATGATAATGCCGTCACATTCGGCGATCTCTTTTTTGGTAAGTACATTTTTAGCGCCGCCGGAGCCGTTGGTCTCAGCCTTAAGGGCGTAACCCATTTTTTCGCCCGCCTTTTCGAGCGCCTCCGCCGCCATATAGGTATGAGCTATACCTGTCGGGCAGGCGGTAACCGCCAAAATACGGTAACCCTCCTTTTTAGGCTCAGCCTTTTTCTCATCGGGGTATTTTTCGGTTTCCTTATCGTCTATGATTTTCAAGAATTCCTCGGTGCTTTTAGCATTTCTGAGCGCGTTTGCAAAATCCGCGTCCATAAGCATAACCATAAGACGGGAGAGGATTTCGAGATGAACGTCTCCGTCCTCGGTGGCGGCAATCATAAATATAAGGTCAGAGGGCTTGCCGTCTGGCGCGAAGTAATC
>JAXJVI010000181.1:0-21319 GCA_036308615.1 Acutalibacteraceae bacterium
ATTCCCGCCCGTTGCATACAGGCATACCGTACTGATTTGGCCTTTTACACCAACGGGCGGAGTGTGTGCCTGACGGAACTGAAAGGGTATCAGGCCACTGTCGGCGAGCCAATCATCCAGCCCCGTCGTCCAAACAGCCGTTTGGATAAGGTGCGCCATATGTTCAGTAAGATTCCTTGATACGCCACAGCAAGGATGGTTATTGCATTTCCCTGCCTTTCGTGGTAAAATGTAGTTGTAAACCACCAGAGAAAACAACAACCCTGCTACCCCCCGTTATCACCACCGATAACAATTTGATAACAGCCCATCGTATAGGGCTGGATAATATGGACACATCAAATAATCAAAAAAATGAGGTATCAAATTTATGAAGCAAAATCCGTTAAATATGATGCCCAACAACGATTTTGAATAATGTACTTGATGGCTACTCAAACGAGCAGCCATCTTTTTTTAATATGCCGGAATACCGTATCCGTAGATAACTGAGCTACCAACCGTGTATGTTTTGGTTCTGCAAGTGTCGCCTGAGTTGCCCTCAACGGTATAGACTGTACCGTTCTCGCATTTCTGAACGATACCGGTGTGGTCTGTCACACCGTCGCCCTCCCAGTCAAAGAAGATGATTGTACCGGGCGAAGGTTCATACGAACCGTCTGCCCATTGTCCTCGGTCTCTGAACCATTGTACGCCGTTTACGCAACCGGCATACTTCGGAATAATACCGGCGTCGATATATCCGCACTCGTTGGCACACCAAGAAACGAAGCAGGCACACCACTCTACACGGGAGTCAAATCCGTACCAAGACCAGTAAGGCTGACCGCCTACATTACCTACCTGAGACAGAGCAACCGTTACGATTTGGTCGTCGCTGTATCCGATACCGTAAAGCACCTGAGACCATAGCTGATTGTTTTCGTCCTGCAACAGCTCGGCAAGATAATCTTTCTGCTCTTGATTAAAGCCGTACATAGCCGCCATTTCATCAACGGTCTTGTGAGATACCGTGATATACAGGAATGTTTCGGTTACTGTGGTTTCAGTCTGTACGATATTGCCGTGTCCGTCGTCGCTTTCCTCGATTTCGGTATGGTTTTTTGATTCCGTTCGGGAAGAAATATCGTTCATTTTCCAAAAAATATCCGACAGTAGCTGCTTCTTGGTTTCATCAACCGTAGCAACCTCCATCGGATTGTCGGGGTCGGTATTCACTTTAACAGAATAGACCGCAAGAACCTCTTTCCACACAGCTCGGCTTCCGCTCATTTCAAGCACATCATAGCTTACGGAATTCTTTTCCTGTTCTAACCGGTCATCATATTCCTGATTGATTTCCTGAACGACTGTCTGCATAGACATTCCCGTGCCGGAATCCTCTCCCGAAAAGAAGATACCAAACACAGAACCCGCAATCAGAGCGACAAGGCACAGAACAATAATAACCACCACCGCAACCCAGCCGCCGGCAGCGATAGCGGCAATAAGACCTTTTACCGCCGCTATAATTGCTTTTACTGCGGCAACGGTGGCTTTGGCTGCGGCTTTAATCGTAGCGGCTGTTGCTTTGGCTGTGGCTTTTGCCGCCTGTGCTGCTTTCTGCGAAGCCTTAACCGTCGCCTGAGCTGTTTTCTGCGCCGCTTTCGCCGCTTGCTGGCTTGTCTTTATCGCTGTCTTTGCAGTCTGTTCAGCCGTCTTAACCGATTTCTGTGCGGTTTTCGTTGCTTCTTTCCCGGCAAACTTAATGGTTTTCTTTCCGGAGGAAGCAGCCGACTGCTTAATGGTCTTTTCCGCCTTATCGACAGTCTTAATTGCCGAGCTTGTATTCTGCGAAGCCTGTTTTCTCAAAGACTTCTCGGCTCGTTGTTGCTTGAAACGCTGAATACCGTCCTTTGCGGTGCGGATATTCTCTTTTGTGGTTTCAAGTCCTTTTCGTCCAGCCTTATCGAACGCATAAGCACCATCGTGAACCACCTCGTCAATACCGCTTTCCAGCTTATCGGAAGCATATTCCTCGGCAGAACTGCTGTTGGCATTTACCGACCGTTCCGCCTTTTCTTTTGTTGCGATATACGCCTGCTTCATTCGTTGGGTTGCAACGGCAGCCTTATCTATGGTTCGTATCGTACCTTTTGCATTGTCTTTCGTTTTAATATCAGCCATACAATCCCTCCTTCCTATGCAGGCTGAACCACCTGTTGTGTTATTCGTTAATGAGCTTCGCCACTACAACGAGTCTGCCGTTTGTCCTGGAATACTCACAGGTGGAAAGAGTTAAGAGCTTGTCGCCGTATTCAGCGGTTACGTCGGTATCGTAAAGCGACAGTTCCTTGCACTTCTCAACATAGGCTGTGAAATCCTCGGCAGTCTCCGCATTGACGAACTGATAATATTTGAAGCTTTCAGGACTGTCCGTATAAACCACGGTTTTGAACACGGCAATTACTTCATAGGTCTGTCGGTCGGTCAGCGTATCAAAGGATATTGTTTTGTGCTTTTCCCAAAAGCTCTTGTCCTTGAATTTCATAAGACCGGCGAACATAGAGCCGTCGTTCATATGATGACCGTAGATGATGATATTGTCGCTTGGCAGCTCCATATCGCAGTTTTCCTGAACATAAGGACAGCCGTAGTCGGTGTATGCCTTATCAAAGCCGTGCTTCAGATAGAAGTTCGGGTTGTCCTTTGACTGCATAACGGGATAATTGATTTTTGTGTCCTCAACCTTAATCCAGCCGACCATATCGTTGTTTTGCAGATAAAGCTCCTGATACTCCGGGATAAAGGTCTTTTCTTCGGAGTAGTTCATCGGCTCTTTTGTTTCTTCAGGCTCGGTCTCCACTACCCCAATCAGATTGTCGTACATTTCCGCCTGCTTTGCAGAGTCGTAATAGTGCTTGATGAGAAAACCTGAACTGACGGCAAATACAATGCTGAAAGCACAGATTATGGCAATATAGATTTTGTTTTTCATAGGTGTTTCCTTTCTCATTTACAGAATAGGGCAAGGGTTATACACCCTCGCCCGGTTTGGTTGTCATCAGCTTATACAGCTTCGTATTCTTCGGGAACTTATTTGCAAACGGCACAAGCGAACTGCCGACCTTAATCAGTCCGTGTCCTGCGTCAACATTCGTGATATATGAAAGCTGGAGGTCGGAAATGTTAAGCAGCTTGGCAAGCTCAATTCTGTCGGTTGACGCCTGATTGAGCATAATCAAAAACTCGCTGTTTGCAAGCATAGTTCTTGCCGTATGGCTCTGCAAAAGGTCGTCCACATTCTGCGTAATGCCGGTGGCATAAGCACCGTACTTTCTCACACGCTTCCAAAGGGTAAACAGGAAGTTTGCGGAGTATTCGTGCTGGAACAGGAGGTAGATTTCATCAATGAAGATGAAAGTCTGCTTACCCTTAGCACGGTTCTGTGTGATTCGGTTCAGAATAGAGTCAAGGACGACAAGCATACCGATAGGCATAAGCTGCTTGCCGAGGTCAAGAATGTCATAACAGATAAGTCGGTTATCCGTATCAACATTGGTCGGCTTTGCAAAAGTATTCAAAGAACCGTGTGTAAACAGCTCGATAGCAAGGGCGATTTCCTTTGCTTCCGGCTCGTCCTGTTTCAAAAGTTCCGCACGGAAGTCCTGCAAAGTAGGAACAGTACCGGTATATCCTCTCTGCTGATAGTCTCGGTAAACGCTCGCCGTACAACGGTCGATGATAGATTTCTGCTTTGCTCCGAGGTTTGTGCCGCCGATAAGCTGTTCGCAAAGGGACATAATGAACTCGGATTTCAGGATAACCGGATTTGCTCCGTCGCCGTATTCCTTGTTCATATCCATTGCATTGATATGGCTCGGAGAAGTAGCGGAAATATTGATGATTTCGCCGCCGAGAGCCTTTACAAGCTGCGAATACTCTCGCTCTGGGTCGATGATAATAACATCTGCGTTGGAGGAAAGAATGATATTTTCAATTTCTCCCTTTGCCGCAAAGGATTTACCTCCGCCGGATACGCCGAGGATAAAGGAGTTACCGTTGAGTAGCTGTCTGCGGTCGGCGATAATCATATTTTTACTGATGACATTCTGACCGTAGTAAATGCCGTTTTCGTGGTAAATGTCCTGAACCCTGAACGGAATAAAGACCGCAAGGCTTTCTGTGGTAAGGGTTCTGAATGCGTCAATCTTGCGTGTTCCAAAGGGCATAGCCGTATTCAGTCCGTCCATCTGCTGATACTTGAGAACGGCAAACTGGCATAAATGCTTTCTTGCCGTAGTAAGCAGAGCTTCGGTGTCGTTATCAAGCTGTTCTTTGGAGTCCGCAGTATGAACCATAGTGAGTACAGCGAACATCATTCGCTGATCACGAGTGGTAAGGTCATCAAGGAACTCCTTCATTTCCTTTTTCTGCTGTTCCATATCATACGGAACGGTAGCGGAAAAGTTATTGTTCTGATTCTGCTTTCTCTGCCAGTTGGTAATGTTCGTCTCAACCCCAAGCAGTCTGCTCTCTGCTTCTCGCACCGCTTCATCGGTTGGAACGGGTACAATGTCAATAGACATCATCAGGTTGCGGTTCAGGTCGGTAAGCTCAGCTACCATACTGTCCTTGATATAGGAAGCGTACTCACGAAGAAAAAGGACTCTCCCGTAACGGTTTCCCATTTTGAAGTAGTCCTTTTCAAATTCCATTGTATAGTCGTATTTGTCCTTCACTTCGCTGAGATAGTTTCTCAATGCCGTCTCTCTGCTCATTGCATTGACAAGGTTAAACTCCATTGCAGAAAGCTCAAGGTTTGCCGGAACAAGGTCAACACCTTCGTCGTGGTGCAGAATACCGACCGTAGGGTCATTCATCGTTTCGTTTATGACATCTGTGAGTTTCGTTGCAAGCGTGATACCCAAGTTATCCGTATCCTGCCAACCGAGACAAGTGGTTAAGTCGCCCTGTGGGTCTGCGTCTATGAGCAACACTTTCTTTCCCTGCATTGCAAGACCGACACCGAGGTTTACCGTAGTGGTCGTCTTTCCAACTCCGCCTTTTTGATTGCATATGGCAATCGTTTTGCAGTTCGACACTTTGTGCGTCCTCCTTTCGTAAAATTCATAGCCATCGCAGTATGGCTATGTACTTGACCGGCTCATTTCCTAACCGGTCGGGCAATATTTGTTCTCAACACCCCTTGCCGAACAATAAGCTCACGGGAAGTCACTAAGGAACAGATTGCTAATCTGTATCATAGGAATTTCACCTCTGCCGGGTTCTCCGCCAGCTCCGTAGAGAAGTATCATTATCCTTCTGACTGTCATCGCCGTAACAGGGGCAACCTATTACTTATACCGGGAGTTCTCGCTGTTCTGCAATGCAGAAGTCACGGCGTACCCGATAAGGTGGCTAAAATCATCAGAATTAAAGTCTTAGTGAATGATTTATTCAGTTGTCAAAATACAAGTGAAAGGCTTCCGTTTTCGCAGTTCGGAATCAACCCCTTCACTTGTTTGAAATGGGAGAGCGTTTTTGGGGGGTGTTTTTTCAAAATTTCTTAAAAATTTTTTCTGAACGCAAAAAAGCCGCCTATTTTCCTCTTAATGAGGTCAATAGACGGCTTTTTACTTTTCGTTATTATTTAGATGTATTCTATTTTAATTTTTCTTTTCTTAGATGATAGTACCTTGCAAAGAACATCATCGACTGCGTCAGTGTATCTGCCTTGTGCTATCAGGCTGTTTTTCAAACTGAAAAGTGATTGCAAAACTCTCCTGTATTCTTCATCGGAAAGATATAAATGATATTTCTGTTCTTTCAATACAACCACCTCCTGTTGCTACAATTATATAATAGGAAAGGGCATAGAGGTAGTGTGCGATTGTCGCTCGCCACCCCTAAATGAACAAATTAACAGGGTAACAACCGCCTTTTTCATTAGCAGAAATTTTGCTCGATTTTTTCTGCCATTAGCAGAGAGGGCATTTTCATTAGCAAAACAGCGAAAATCCTGCTAATTTTTATTAGCAAGCCGTCCACCTGAAAGGCGGACGACATTAGTCCTAATTTCCATTAGCTGACGGAAGATTTGCTAATGAAAATCAATGAATTTCACGATTTTTCACTTTTTCCGAAAAAATGAAAAAACGCCGGAAACCCTTGATTTTACTGGGGTTTCCGACGGAGTTTTTGGCGTTCCCGAGGTGATTCGAACACCCGACCTACCGCTTAGGAGGCGGTCGCTCTATCCAGCTGAGCTACGGAAACATCTTTAAAATCTATTCAATTATAGGTACAAACTTACTCAATGTCAATCGCCTTTGCCCGAAAGGCGGTCGTTATAACATATTCTTAGGAGGCGGTCGCTCTATCCGGCTGAGCTACGGAAACATTTTCATACTTATTAACAACCTTGCTAAGTTATGTTATCACAACAAGCCCGAAAAGTCAATGCTAATTTGAGAAATATCGCACCTCACCGTTGTTTTATTTCTGCCGATATAGTATAATATAAAAAACCGCAAATAGCGGGCAGCTTTAAGATAACGGAGAAAAAATGAACACAAATAATAATGAAGATAAGAAAAAGAGCAAAAATTCAAAGGTGTGCAACAAAGCCATACTTACGGCGGCAAGATCCGCCTTCCCCCACACCATCCCGATTATGGCAGGCTTCTGCTTTCTCGGAATGACCTACGGAATTTATATGAATGTATCGGGCTTTAGCTTTGTGTATCCAATGCTGATGAGCCTTACAATCTTCGGCGGGTCCCTTGAATTTATGGCGGTATCAATGCTGTTGTCAGCCTTCGCACCCCTTCAAACCCTTATGGTTACCCTGATGATTCAAATAAGGCACATCTTTTACGGCATTGCTATGCTTGAAAAATACAAAGGCACGGGCCGTAAAAAGTGGTATCTGATTTTCGGAATGTGCGATGAGACCTTTTCCGTAAACTGTTCTGCGCAGATACCCGAAAATGTTGACAAGGGCTGGTTTATGTTTTTTGTCACTCTGTTTAACCAATTTTACTGGGTTTTCGGCGCCACACTCGGCGGGGCTCTCGGCTCACTCATCACCTTTAACACCGAGGGACTTGACTTTGTTATGACCGCAATGTTTGTGGTTATTTTTCTTGACCAATGGCTCAAGGAGAAAAAGCACTATACCGCCCTTATCGGCGTAATTGCCTCGGCTATGTGCCTTTTAATTTTCGGTGCGGAGTCCTTTATGATTCCTACTATGATATGTATTCTGTTCCTTTTAACGGCACTTAGAAAACCGATTGAGAAGGGAGGTTTCCCCGAATGACGGTAGCGCAGCGGATTATCACAATCACCCTTTGCGTTTTGGGCACAATGGCGACAAGATTTTTACCCTTTCTTGTTTTTTCGGGGGATAAGCCGGCCCCTAAATACATACAGTACTTAGGAAAAGCCCTGCCCGCGGCGATTTTCGGAATGTTGGTGGTATACTGCCTTAAAAATGTAAGCATACTTACAGGCAGTCACGGCATACCCGAATTAATTGCAATAGCGGTGGTTGTGTCACTTCATTTATGGAAACGGCAAATGCTCCTTTCGATTGCGGGCGGAACAGTTTGCTATATGCTGCTTGTTCAGTTTGTTTTTTAACAACAGCTTTTTTATGTGTAACAAAATCGGGCGGTCAAGGGTGCCCGCCCCTACGGGGGTTTAATTGACATTTCGTAGGGGACGACCTATGTGTCGTCCCGTTGATTCGGAATGCGGAATTATCGGGAGGGCACTTAAGCCCCTCCCCTACGGTGGTTTAATTTAATTTGTGTAGGGACAGGCGTCCCCGACTGTCCGCGTCTAATGTCTAACATCTAATATCTAACATCTAAAACGACAGGCGTCCCCGACTGTCCGTCTCGTATGAAAAAACCGCCTCGCTTTTTATTAGTGAGACGGTTTTTTTACCCTATTTTATTTCGTTTATATCATATGGCGTAGTTTGATATACAAAGTAGTTAAGCCAGTTGGAATAAAGCAAATTAGCGTGTGCCCGCCAGGTGACAAGGGGCGGATTTTCGGGGTTATCGTCGGGAAAATAGTTTTTCGGAATATCGATTGGCTTGCCCTCGCTTTTATCGCGGAAATACTCGGCGGCAAGGGTGCCCGCGTCATATTCCGAATGACCCGTTATGAAAATCTGTCTTCCCTTTTCGGTCATAGCGGCATACACGCCCGTTTCTTTGGACGAGGCTAAAATTTTAAGCTCCGGTACAGCCTTTATATCCTCGGTCTTAACGGTGGTGTGGCGGGACTGCGGCACCATAAAGGTATCGTCAAAGCCCCTTAGCAGTATAGAACGCTTATAATCAGCCGTGGTCGGGAAAACCCCGAACAGCTTTTTAGGAAGCGCGTATTTTTTTACACCAAAATGGTAGTAAAGCCCTGCCTGAGCGCCCCAGCAGATATGGAAGGTGCTGTGAACATGTGTCTTGCTCCACTCCATTATTTCGCAGAGCTCGTCCCAGTACTCCACCTCTTCAAATTCAAGCTGTTCCACCGGTGCACCTGTTATTATCATACCGTCAAAGGTGCGGTCTTTGACATCACGGAAGGTCTTATAGAAGGTGAAAAGGTGCTCAGCCGAGGTGTTTTTAGACTTATGGCTCTTAGTGTGTATAAGCTCTAAATCCACCTGTAAAGGCGAGTTGCCGAGAAGTCGGGAAAGCTGTGTCTCGGTCTCGATTTTTTTGGGCATCAGATTTAAAAGCAGTATTTTAAGGGGACGAATATCCTGCGTTATTGCCCTTTTTTCGGTCATAACAAAGATATTTTCGTCATTAAGGGTTTTAACCGCGGGTAAATCGTTCGGTATTTTAATAGGCATAATTAAGACCGCCCTTTATTCGCCGATGCAGTCGAGCGCCTGCTTAATATCGGCAATTAAATCTTCCGCGCTTTCAAGTCCGCAGGAAAGCCTTACAAGGTCGGAGGGAACACCCGCCGCAGTCAGCTCCTCCTCGGTCATCTGGCGGTGGGTAGAGCTTGCGGGGTGGAGACAGCAGGTGCGTGCATCGGCAACATGGGTTTCAATAGCGGCGATTTTAAGGTTTTTCATAAAGGCTTCCGCCGCTTTTCTGCCGCCCTTTAAGCCGAAGCTTACAACACCCGTTGTGCCGTTCGGCATATATTTTTGAGCTTCTTTATAGTATTTATCGCCCTCTAAACCGGGGTAAACAACATAGGCAATCCTATCGTCGGAATTAAGCGCCTTTGCAACCGCCAATGCGTTTTCGCAATGTCTCGCCATTCTGACATGAAGGCTTTCAAGCCCTAAATTAAGAATAAAGGCGCTCTGGGGCGACTGTACCGAGCCGAAATCGCGCATAAGCTGAACTGTCGCCTTTGTGATATACGCACCCTCTATACCGAAACGCTCGGTATAGGTAACGCCGTGGTAGCTGTCGTCCGGGGTGCAGAGACCCGGATACTTTTCGGGATATTTTGTCCAGTCAAACTTGCCCGAATCGACAATACAACCGCCTACCGCCGCGCCGTGACCGTCCATATACTTTGTGGTGGAGTGGGTCACAATATCCGCTCCCCACTCAAAGGGGCGGCAGTTTACGGGGGTAGCAAAGGTATTGTCCACAATAAGCGGAACGCCGTGTTCGTGCGCCGCATTAGAGAATTTTTCAAAATCAAGCACCGTAAGGGCGGGGTTTGCGATGGTCTCGCCGAAAACCGCCTTGGTGTTGGGTCTGAAAGCGGCGTCAAGCTCCTCTTTGGTACAGTCGGGCGAAACAAAGGTAAAATCAATGCCCATTCGCTTCATTGTAACCGCAAAGAGGTTATATGTTCCGCCGTAAATGGTGGAAGAGGAAACTATGTGGTCGCCGCAGGAGGCGATATTGAATATAGCGTAAAAGGATGCCGCCTGACCCGATGAGGTAAGCATAGCTGCCGTGCCGCCCTCTAACTCGCAGATTTTAGCCGCCACGGTATCGCAGGTGGGGTTTTGCAGGCGGGAGTAAAAGTATCCGCTTGCCTCCAAATCGAAAAGCTTGCCCATATCCTCGCTTGTGGCGTATTTAAAGGTGGTGCTTTGGATTATCGGAATCTGTCTCGGCTCGCCGTTTCCTGGGGTATATCCGCCCTGAACGCAAACGGTGTCCCTGTTCCAATTATTCATATATAAATCACTCCGTATATTTATTCATCTTTTGCCATTACGGCTATTGACAGCTCGCAAAGCTGTTTTTCGTCAACCTGTGACGGTGCGCCCGACATAAGCTCCGAGGAATTGGAGACCTTCGGGAAAGCCACAACATCACGCAAATTATCACAGCCGCACATAAGCATTGTAAGGCGGTCAAGCCCTATGCCCATTCCGCCGTGGGGCGGTGCGCCGAACCTAAACGCATCGGTTAAGAAGCCGAATTTCTGATAAGCCTCCTCATCTGTAAGCCCAAGCGCCTTAAACATATGCTTTTGAAGCTCGGGGTCGGTGATACGGATAGAGCCGCTCGACAGCTCAATTCCGTTAAGCACCAAATCGTACGCATCGGCAAAGACCTTTTCGGGGGCGTTGTCCAGGTACTGTATGCACTCGTCAAGAGGCTTTGTAAAGGGGTGGTGCATAGCGTCCCAGCTGCCCGTTTCCTCGTTGTACTCAAAGAAGGGGAACTCGGTTATCCAAAGGAAGTTAAACTGCTCGGGGATAATATCGAGCCGCTTTGCAACGGTAAGTCGTAAAGCCCCCAAAACCGAAAGCGCGGTCTTTTTGCGGTCGGCTACAATAAGCACAACATCGCCCTTTTCGGCACCCGTGCGCTCGTAAATAGCCTTTAATTCCTCCTCGGTCATAAACTTCGCAAAGGAGCAGGAGGGAGCGTCCTCCACCCAGCGGATAAAGGCAAGACCCTTAGCGCCTATGCCCTTAGCCTCCTCGGTAAGCTTGTCTATTTCCTTCCTGGTGTAAACCCCCGCGGCGTTTTTGGCGGTAATCGCCCTTACGGTTCCGCCGTTTTTAACAGTATCGGCAAAGACGCCGAAGCCGCAGTTTTCCACAATATCCGACAAATCCTTTATCTTCATATCAAAGCGGGTGTCGGGCTTATCCGAGCCGTAGTTTTCCATAGCCTCGGTATAAGTAAGTCTTGTAAGGGGCGTGGTAATATCCGCATCAAGCACATCTTTAAAGAGACGCTTAATATAGCCCTCCGCTATGGCAAAAACATCCTCCTTTTCCACAAAGGACATTTCAAGGTCAATCTGTGTAAACTCCGGCTGACGGTCGGCACGCAAATCCTCGTCGCGGTAACAACGGGCAATCTGCATATAGCGGTCAAAGCCTGACAGCATAAGCAACTGTTTATACAGCTGAGGCGACTGCGGCAGAGCGAAAAAGCTTCCCTTATGAACGCGGGAGGGAACAAGATAATCCCTTGCGCCCTCGGGTGTGGACTTAATAAGGGTGGGGGTCTCAATCTCGATAAAGCCGTTCTCGTCGAAATAATCACGGGTGACCTTTGCTATCTTATGGCGCATTAAAATATTGCGCTGAAGGGGTGCTCTGCGCAGGTCAAGATAGCGGTATTTAAGCCGTAATTCCTCCTTGGCGGCGGAATCGGGCAATATTTCAAAGGGCGGGGTTTCCGATTCGCCTAAAATCTTAAGCTCATAAACCTCAATTTCGATTTCGCCTGTCGGAATTTCGGTATTGACTGAGGAGCGCATACGGACCTTACCCTTTGCCATAACCACAAATTCACTGCGGAGTATACCCGCCTTTTCAAAAACAGCGGGGTCGGTCTTATCGTCAAAGGCAAGCTGGATAATTCCGCTGCGGTCACGCAGGTCAACGAAAATAAGTCCGCCCAAATCCCGCTGACGCTGTACCCAGCCCGCAACGGTTACCTCCCCGCCTATTTTTTCCTTAGTAAGCTCACCGCAATAATCGGTGCGTTTCATTCCGTTCATTCTGTCAAGCTTCAAAATAGAACACCTCTTAAAAAATTCAAACTGGCGGCCGCAAGACCGCCAAGTATTATTGTTGTTTTAAAACCGAATCCGCAAGCTCCTCTAACGCGGAAGAATTAAGCGCCTTAAAAAGACTGTCGGACAGGTTGGAAAGGTCAATTTCACGCTTTTCGCCGTCCCTCATATTTTTAAGAACAGCCTTGCCTGTGCTAAGCTCGTCATCACCCAAAACAACAGAAAATGCGGCGCCGATTTTATCGGCAAACTTCATCTGTGCCTTAAGTCCCCTGCCGCAAATATCGGTTTGGACCTTAAAGCCGTCACGGCGTAAAGCAGATACAAGCTCGGTCGCCTTAAGGGCGGCGTCCTTGCCCACAGCGGCGATATACAGGTCGCAGGAATTGCTTTGAGGCAGTTCTGTCCCCTGCGCTTCAAGCAACAGCATTATTCGCTCAATACCCATAGCAAAACCGAGTGACGGAACAGAGGGGCCGCCCATTTGGGAAATAAGCCCGTCATATCTTCCGCCGCCGCAGACCGTTGACTGTGCGCCTATATCGCCCGAAACAAACTCAAAAACCGTTCGTGTATAATAGTCGAGACCCCTTACGATATGCGGGTTTACGGTAAATTTAATTCCCGCGGCGGTAAGGTGCTTTTGCACCGCTTCAAAATGCTCGCGGCATCCGTCACACAGATAATCCGTAACAACCGGCGCGCCCTCTGCGATTTTACTGCAAACGGGTGACTTACAGTCAAGTATTCTCATGGGGTTGCGGTCAAGCCTGTCCTTACAGGTGTCGCACAGCTCATTTATATGTGACCTAAAATAATCCTTCAGCGCCGCAACATAATCCTTACGGCATTCGGGACAGCCTATTGAATTTATCTCAAGGGATATTTTTTCAATACCTACAGAGTCAAGCACCTGACCCGCAAGGGCGATCACCTCCGCGTCGGCATTAGGCTCTGCCGCGCCGATACACTCAACGCCGAACTGGTGGAACTCCCGCAGTCTGCCCGCCTGGGGCTTTTCGTAGCGGTAGCAACCGCCCACATACGCCGCCTTTACGGGCAAAGCACCGTTTACGAGTCCCTTTTCGATAGCACAGCGGATAACCCCCGCCGTAAACTCAGGGCGAAGGGTAATAGAACGACCGCCCTTATCGTCAAAGGTATACATTTCCTTTTGGACAACATCGGTAGTGTCGCCGACGCTACGCAAAAATACCTCGGTATGCTCAAATACGGGTATACGAATTTCATTAAAGCCGAAAAGTCGGGCGGTTTCAAGCATTTTGCCCTCTACAAACTGCCATTTATAGCTGTCGTTAGGCAAAACATCGCCCGTTCCCTTTACGGCACGGTTGATTTCAGACATAAAGAAAACTCCGAGAAAATTATTTATTGTTTTTTATAATTTCGCGCCAGTCAAGGTCGCCGCGTTCAAGGCCGTGGATAAGCATTTCAGCGGTGGCGATATTGGTGGCAACAGGGATATTATGAACATCGCAAAGGCGCAGAAGCGCACGCTCGTCCGGCTCGTTAGGTTTGGGGTTAAGCGGGTCGCGGAACAGAAGAAGTAAATCGATTTCATCACAGCCTATACGCGAGGCAATCTGCTGTGCGCCCCCCTGAGAGCCGCCTAAAAACCTTGTTATTTGAAGACCCGTTGCTTCAGCCACAGTCTTTCCCGTGGCGCCCGTAGCAACAAGATTATACCTGCTTAGAATTCCGCAGTATGCTATGCAAAACTGCACCATAAGTTCTTTTTTTGCGTCGTGAGCGATTAAAGCAATAGTCATTTTTAAAATCCTTTCATATTTTTTTGGGCCTCGGCAGTAACATATGCTCGCCGCAAAGCCTTTTTGCAATTCTTAAAAACGCCGCCATGGGCTTGCCGTTAGGCTTTATATTATGCCTTACCGACAAAAGCATCAGCTCCTCGCTGTGAGGAACGACCCCTAAAAGCTGAAGTCCCGCGCTGTCTATCATATCGTCAATATTGCGGAAAATCCTCCGTTTTACAAGACTGTAGGTGAAATTATTAATAATAAGGCGGGAGTTGCAGGAAATTTCGGAAAGCCTTGCGCTTACCGTCGCGGCGTCCCTTACCGAAACGGGGTCGGGCACGGCAACGGTTAAAAAGAGGGAATTCTCCGGCAAACAGCCGTAAAGCGAAAAATCAATACCCGCAGGGAAATCGAAAATAACCGTATCAAATTCCTCTGCCGCCTGTTTCGCGAAGACGGAAAAGGAAAAAGCGTCAATTTTGCCTGTATCCGCAGGAGCGGGAACAAGATAAAGCCCGTCGGCATTCTCCGCCTCATATACAGCGTCACTCATATCCCTGCCCATAAGTATATCCGACAAATCGAAAACCGCCGATTCATCGGCACCCAGCATTAGGTCAAGACATCTAAGCCCCTCGTCCATATCGACAAGGAGGGTTCTTTTATTAAGCTTTGTAAAGGCGAACGCCAAGCCCACCGCAACGGTTGACTTGCCTACTCCGCCCTTGCCCGATGTAACGGCAAATACCTGACCCATATTGCAAATTACCTCATATTAATATTCAATATTATTCTATCACAAATAGTCTTTTTTGTCAATTTTATTTTTCCGTCTAAAAAGGGGCTTTAGAAGAACAAATCGGGGTTTGTCTGCGTGTTTGTAGGGGAGGGTCTCTGCGCCCTCCCGAAACATTTGGAGTATAAACGGGAGGGCACAGAGACCCTCCCCTACGAATTATCTTTAAGCCTCACCCCTACAAACCCCGATTTATCCGCCTAAAACCAAACAAGCTCGGCAAAAGCTTTATTTTTCTGCTTTAGCCGAGCTTATTTTCATAAATTATGGATACTTTTTACTCAAGAACGGTAAACGGCACGGTATCCGCCGTAGCGTTGTAGTCCGCGAAAAAGTAGGCGTCGAGAATATCGCGGACAATAGAACCCGCGGAATAGCCGGAGCTTCCGTGCTCTAACACCACCGAAATCGCGATCTCGGGATTGTCAAAGGGCGCAAAGGCTATAAACACGCTGTGGTCCGCCTTGCCTGTCACCTGAGCCGTACCGGTTTTACCGCCCACCTTTATGGGATAATCCCCGAGTGCGGCTCTGCCCGTACCGTCTTCGGTAACCGAGAGCATACCCTCCTTGACCGCCGCAATGGTAGAATCGGAAATAGAAACCGTATTTTTAACCTCGGGCTCTATTTCGTCATAGACGGTAGAAATATCGTAGGAAACTATTTTATCAATAAGGCTCGCTTTGTAATGGGTGCCGCCGTTTGCAAGGGTTGCGGCGTAGTTAGCGAGCTGAAGGGGGGTAAAGGCATTAAGCTGACCTATAGCTATCTGCAGGGTGTCGCCGCCGCCGTCGCTTTTCGGCTCTAACAAAATACCTTTAGCGTCATTCACCTCAACACCCGTAGCAACGCCTAAGCCGAACTGCTTATAGTAATCGGTTAATTTTGTCCCTCCGAGCCGTCTTCCAAGCTCAAAGAAGAAGTAGTTACAGCTTTTTGCAAGGGCATAATTAAGACTGATACTTCCGTGGGTACCCATACAGCTCGGCTGGTAATCTTTAAACAGCGTATATTTGTGTACGCATTTTATGGTCTCGCCCTGATGATATACCCCGTTTTCAAGTGCCGCCACGGCTACTATGGGCTTTATGGTAGAGCCTATAGGATAAACGCCCTGAAAAGCGCGGTCTGTAAGGGGCTTAGAGGGATCCTTTACAAGGCTGTCGTATTTCTCGCCTATAGTCGCGGAATCGTAGGTCGGGTAATTCGCGGCGCATATAACCTTGCCTGAATCGATATGAACGGCAACAGCGGCTCCCGCGGTGGCAGTTCCGCCCTTCCCCTTAAGCTCTTCAACCGTCCGTTCAATAGAGTCCTGTGCGCTGCGCTGGATCTTTTTATCAAGGGTCAGCATTATCGTTTTACCCGCCACAGGCTCCTTTGTTACCTCACTTGAGATAATGTTACCCTCGGTATCAATACGGTAGGTGATTTCCCCGTCGGTACCGCGAAGATACTCTTCTCCCCACTTTTCTATTCCGCTTTTTCCGACCTTATCGTTATAGGAATAGCCCTTTGCCTTGTATTCCTCCCAGTCCTCGGCGAAAATCGGACCGACAGAGCCGATAAGATTTACGGCAAGCGAGGTATCGGTATATTCCCTGAAGGGTACCACCTCAACCGAAACCCCCGACAGTAAAAAGCCCGATTCGGAAATTTTACGCATAAGCTCGGTGGAAATATCCTCCGCGAAGGTATACGGGTAGGAAATCGAAAAATCGGCTATATCCATACTGTAGCGCACGCCCATAATTTTGCGCTGATCATCGGCGGAATAGTCCTCTAACTTATACTTCTCCACCATTGCGTTAAAGCAGTTCTCAGCTGTAGCATAGTGTGCAAGCTCAAATTTGCTTATCAGCTTATCGGTAGACTCCCCCTCCTTAAAGCCGTAGGGAGCGTTTCTTTCCATAGGAAGCTCGTCCTTCCACTCGGTGCCCGCGCTCTCAAAGAGCTTTACAAGGGTCAATATTACATCGTTAAGATTATCCTTAACATAGGCCTTGTTAAATACCACATTGTATCCGTCACGGTTTATTGCAATCTGTCTGCCGTAGCAGTCAAGAATCTCACCGCGGGGAGCCTTCAGCACCGCCGTACGGACAGACGCCGCCCCGTCATTTTTATCGGTATATTTTTCCGCATTAACAACCTGAAGCGAATATATTCGCGCGGCGTAAAACAAAATCGCAATAACAAGCAGTACGGCAAGGGCAGAGAGCTGGTACTGTTTTTTCTTTTTAAAGGGCAATCCGATTACTCCTTTTATAATAATATCAAGTATTTATGATTTTATAAAAATATTTATACAAAAAATAAAACGGGAAAATAAATACGGCGGTATACAGTATACTCGGAAAAGCGTAGCTTAAAAGATAGGTGAGATTTTCCTTGGCGCCGATGCCGAACGCGTAAAAGCAGACCCAGCGAAGCAGGAAATAGAAAAGGCTTGTAAGCAGGCATAAAAGCACAGACGCACGTATATTTCGGTTAAAGAGCCTTTCGGCGCACACCGAGACCAACGCCGCAGAGACCATAAGCGCCGCGGCATTAAAGCAAACCGCTCCCGAAGTGCATGAGTCCATAAAAATGCCTATTATAAGCCCCACCGCCGCCGATGCGCCCACTCCGTTGAACATTGCGAACGCGGTCAAAAGCGGAATGATAATAATGGGCCGGGTATTTTTTATGCTTATATCGATAATATTCGTATAATGAATAATAAAGGCGAGAAAAAACAGCAAAAAGCTGATAATATTTATCCACGGATGGCGTTTTTTAATCTGCATAAAACCCTCCGTTTTTATTCTTCACCGTTCGGGTCAAGTCCGCCCTGACCCTCAAACTCGGTTATAACCATAACGCCCTTGACCGACTCAAAATCAACAAAGGGCTTAACCTCGGCGTAAATAGAGGTGTTGTATTTATCACTGCCTATCGCCTGAATAGTGCCTATAAGCAGTCCCGACGGGAAAATACCCTCGCCCGAGGTCACAACATAGTCGCCCACGGCGATATTGCAGGAGCGGGAGAGATTATAAAATCTTGTTCTACCCTCTTTTGCTAACGACACAGAGCCGGAAAGCACGCCCGAATCGTTTGTTCTGTTATCAAGCGCGCCCACAGAAAGCTCGGGGCTTAATACGGTCACCACTTTCGAGGTGGTAAGCCCCGCCTGTGAAATAAAGCCCACAAGCCCCGACTCGGTAATAACAGGGTCGTTTGGGGATATTCCGTTTACGGTACCCTTATTTATCGTAAATCCCATATACGGGTCTTCCTTATCCCGCGAAATTAGGGTTGCGGGGGCGAACTTAAAGCTGGGATTTTTGTCTTTAATTTCAAGATAATCCTTATAAAAGTTGTTTTCGTTGGTAATCTTCTCGTAATCAGCCAATTTTTCGCGTAGCTCGGCAATTTCGCTTTCAAGCTCGGCGTTTTCGAGGGAAAGCTTCTCCCCGTCGGTATAAGCCCCTACAAAGTCTGAAATTCCGTCCGAAATCTTTGTGGCAAGAGCCCTAAACGGGGCGGTAACCGTCCCCGCTATATTTGCCTGAGGCGACATCCTGCCGCCTACGACCGCGCAGGCGACCGAAACCGCAATAAGCGCCGCCAACACGGCTAATATTATTTTAAATTTGCGGCTCCGAAAGAAAAATCGCATTTTGTTCCTCCTAAAGATTTTTGATATTTTCCACCGTGGCTTTCATATCCTCAGCCGAAAAAACATAATTGCCCGCAACCAGTACATCGGCTCCCGCCTTTACAGCCTGCGGGGCGGTCTCGGCGTTGATTCCGCCGTCAACCTCCAATAAAACATTAAGCCCGCGTCTTGTAAGCTCTTCACGCAGAGCGGTAAGCTTTGAAAGCGCCTGAGGCATAAACTTCTGCCCGCCGAAGCCCGGCTCCACCGACATCACAAGCACCATATCGCAAAGGGGTAAAAATTCAAAAATCTCCTGCGGATTAGTGCAAGGCTTAATAGTAAGACAGGATTTGCAGCCCAAAGCCCTGATTTCTCTTAAGGTTGCCGCCACATCGCTCCCCGCCTCAAAGTGGAAGCCCAAATAGTCCGCAGACTCGGCAAATTCTTTAATATACCTGTGGGGACGGTCAATCATAAGGTGCACATCAAGGGGAAGGCTCGTGTGTTTTTTTATTGATTTTATCACAGGAACGCCGAAGGAAATATTCGGCACAAAAATGCCGTCCATAACATCAAGGTGGAGCATATCAGCCCCTGCGTCCTCTAATCTTTTTATATCGTCCTTTAATGTGAGAAAATCCGCCGTAAGCACCGACGGAGAAATTTTAACCGACATTTCGCCCCTCCGAAAATCAATTTTATACACATCCTATTTTATCTCTATAAGCGTAAATTGTCAACTAATATATCGGTTTAGACTTTAGATTTTAGATATTAGATGTTAGAAGGCGGGAGCAAAGCCCCCGCCCAACAAAATTAAATTGACCTATAGTAGGGGCGGGTCTCACACTGCGGTGTTCGGTCCCTCGACGGCTCTGACAGTCCACCGGACTGTCATTCACTACCGTCTCGCACGCTTACGCTACATCCTCGACCGTCCGCCAATTAAAATCGATTATTTTTTTACCTATTCCTAATCGCGTCAATCGGGCGCTTGGAGGCGATACGCTTTACGGGCAGGAAGCTTGCGATAAAGGCGACAAATATGCTCACCGCCAATAAAAGTATAAGCTGTCTTATTCCAAAGCTTAAAATTGTAATAAGGATTCCCACCTCTGTACGCATAAGCTGATTAAATATCACCGTCGCGGCAAAAACTCCTATGCTTGAGAGCACAAAGTTTATCATCGCGATAACAAAGCTTTCGGCAAAGAAAATTCTGAAAACATCGTTACTGCGGGAGCCTATCGCGCGAAGAATACCTATCTCCTGCTTTTTGTAGGAAATGCTCGTGCCTATGAAGTTTGCAAGCATCAAAGCCGCAAACGCCGCAAAGCCGATACCTATCCAGAAGAAGTATTTAGACAGAATTTTAAGCACATCATTTACAGAGTCAAGCTCAAAGGTGACCGAGTTCTGTATCTGATAACGGATATTTGAGTCCTCACGGTAGCAGTATGCGACCGCCGAGCGTACCTCCTCATTTTCGGCGGGCATAGCGCCGACCGCAAAGCTGTAAATATTGTCCGAGCCGTCGGTATACTTTTTAAATACCGAATCGCTTGTAACGATTGTTGAGTTAAGCTTTGATTTATTCCCCTCTAAGGTGTTGTCGATTATACCCACCAATTTCCAGCCGTCGGTGTTTTCATTGTCGTTAAAGTCGGACTCCCAAGCAGAAAGGGTATTTTTATTTTTTAAATATTTCGCGTAATCCTCGGTATCGGGGTTGCCGTTGTAGAATTGAAGCGCGTCTTTGGTGGCGATTATTTCCTTTTCGCCTAATGTCTTTTTCTCGCCGTCAATCCAGATAATATTTTCGCCCTTTACATCTTGGAGGGTTGCTAAATACTGCGAGTCAACGCCGTAATCCTCGTTTTCCTTACCTGTGTTACTGTAAAAGCTGATATAGCCCTCGGTTATAGTGGTCATCGGCGGACGCTCGGAGATAAGCTTTTCCATTTTTTCCTTGCCAACCATTATTACTCCCGCATAGCTGTATGCCGAGGAGGAGCTGTACTCGTTGTAAAGCACATAATCCACCATCTGTTCCGCCTTGCTCTGATGGTCCTTTTTCTCGGTAAGGGAGCTGTAACGGCTTATATCAAAGCCTGTATCCACAATCGCGGTAATGGTGTATTTTACATTGTTAAGGGTTATTGTTTTACCGATAAGGTCATTATAGGCGGTAACCTTTTGATAAACGGGGGTCTGGGTGCCGTCCGCCGCCTTGTTGTAGGTCGTGCCGTCAAAGTACTGGGCCTTCTTGAATATTTCAAAAACATATTCGCTTACGGCTATCTCGTCCTTTGTGCCGTCGGGCAGAGTGCCCGCCAAAAGCCTAAAGCCCATATCCTTAATAACCGAATCGTTTATTTCCGCAAAGCCGCTGAAGGCGCGGGAATAGATATTGTAATCGGTCTCGGTAAGCTTAATATCGGGGTTTATCTGTGAATCAAAGCTTAAGTCCGCGTTTGCGGGGGAAAACACTCCGTGCATCTTAACCCCCGATCCGTCCGAAACCTCTTCTAAATTCTTTTCCGAAATTCCGTAGCCGTAGTCCCGCCAATAGTAATCCGACCCGCTGGGTATCTTTTTGGACTTTGCTACAGATAGGTATTTAACCTCGCTGTCAACAAGGGAATTTGTGCAGGTCTTTATGTGATTGTACGCGCCGAAGGTGTCGGACAGTCCGAAAAGCCCGAAGGCTATGCAGGAAAGCAATATTGTAAAGACAAGCCTTATCTTCTTGTGCTTAAGCCCGCTCGCGCCTATCTTAAAGGCGTTTTTAAGGGGCAGTTTGGATTTTATAAGCTTAAAGGAAGAGCCGTCCTCGCTCTTTATTTTGGAGGTATCGGTGGCGACAAATCTCTTTGAAGCCTCGTTTTTCCTTGAAACCGTGATTTCCAGCGAGCCCTCTTTGAGCTTTTCAATATAGGAGTTGATAGCCTCCCTGTCCTCCTCGGTTAAATGATAGCCGCAGGGGACTTCAACGATATTATCGTGGAAATCCAGCGCCGCCGCTTCTTTTTCGGTGACGGGCGCGGTATCAAGCTCAACATCGCTTATTACATGGCCGTCCGAAAGCTCTATAATACGGTCGGCGTATTGCTCGGCAAACTCCCGGTCGTGGGA
>JAXJVI010000182.1:0-11711 GCA_036308615.1 Acutalibacteraceae bacterium
AACTCAACCGGAGTCTCTCTTCCGAACATAGAGAGCGCCACGCAAACGCTGTTATTCGCGGTATCAACCGTTTTAACCACGCCCGTATAGCCCTCAAGCGGACCGCTGATAATTTTAACATTATCGCCCGCAGAGTAGCCGACTTCAACGCTGTGCTTTTCAACGCCTAAGGCGACAACCTCTTCTTCGGTAAGCGGAACCGGCTTGGACGCAGGTCCCACAAAGCCCGTACAGCCGCGAATGTTTCTTACAACATACCAGCTGTCATCTGTAACTATCATTTTAATAAGAACATAACCCGGGAATATCTTGCGTTCAACCTCGCGCTTTTTGTCTTCCTTAACCTCGGTTACGGTCTCTGTCGGAATTTTAATTTCCTGAATCAGATCCTGCATACCGCGGCTTTCAACCATAGTCGCAAGGTCGCTCGCCACCTTGTTTTCATATCCCGAATAGGTATGAACAACATACCATTTAGCTTCTTTTGTATCAGACATTTTCTACCTCCGACCTCTTAAGCGCCTAAAATAAGCTCAAGCAGCCGACCGAGACCGAAATCAATAAGCCAAATCAAAGCACCGATTATAAGGCACATAATAAGAACTATAACCGTGTTCTTAGCAACATCCTTCCAACCGGGCCATACAATTTTCTTAATCTCGCTCTTATAGTCACGGAAGAAACGCACGAAACGCTTCGGAATAGTGAGCTTAGAACCGCCCTGTGCCTTAACCTCAAGGTAATCGTCGATAAGCAGATAAGCTACAGCCGCCGCTGTAAAGGCGAACAGCAAAATCGCTGTGATGAGCACAAAGGGGGCATAGCTTATAGCCGTAACATCAGGCAGAGGACGCTTATCAACAAATTTAAAGGGATCGCTAAGGGCGATAACAAGCATATAAACCGCGTCGATTATTCCGACAAAGGGCGCGGCATAGCGAAGCTTTTTCGACTTAAAGGAAATAACACCGAAAACCGCTGAAAGGGTTGTTAAGATAAAGCAGAAAAGAATATCCGAGGATTTAGCCATCTTATATACTGTTTCCGCTACGGTAACTTTCCCCCCGAAGCCGAGCTGTGCGCCCACGAGGTTTACCTCGTTCCCGCCGCTTATTACGGTAGCAAAGCGTGTGAAGAAGAGTACAAGGGATGCGACACCAAATACAATCGCCAAAATTTGGCAGATTCTGTTTACAGTTTTCATCCGAACTTCCCCCTTACTTCGTCTCTTTGTGCAGGGTGTGTTTTCTGCAGAACCTGCAATACTTGTTCATTTCAAGCCTATCAGGATCGTTCTTCTTGTTTTTCATTGTGTTGTAGTTGCGCTGTTTGCATTCTGTGCAAGCAAGTGTGATTTTAACTCTCATAACGGCACCTCCCGCTTTACGGAAATATTTTTTGCTTTTACTTTAACGCCGAAAACGACGCCGTAAAAGTAAACGCCTCCCTCGGTTTGAGGAAAAACGCCGTACCGCCGGCAAATCAGCCCGACGGAAAGCACATTACGGCAGTTTAATCGCCCAACCGGTTCTTACGCAAAAAAAAAGAACCTTTTAGAGGTGATAACATTATAGCACATATCACCTCTAAGGTCAAGTGTTTTTTATGTTTTTTTCTATTTATGGTATGCGCCGCCCGAGCAAATCTTAAAGGCACGGTAAATCTGTTCAAGCAACATCACGCGGAAAAGCTGATGCGGGAAGGTCATTTTTGAAAAGGAAAGCTTTAAATCGGCACGGCGCTTTATGCTGTCTGCAAGTCCGCAGGAGCTGCCGATTACAAAGGTAATACCTCTGCCGATATTCATTTCTTTGTTTACGGTATCGGCGAATTCTTCACTCGAAAGCTGTTTTCCCTCAATGCAGAGGGGAATAACATAGTCTCCCGAAGGGATTTTTTTAGCGATAAGCTCCGCCTCGCGGCTGAGAGCCGAGCTTATTTCGGCATAAGACGGCTTTTCCGACAGCCTTACGGGGTCAAGCTCTATTACCTTAAGGTCGCAGTAAGGGCTAAGCCGCTTTATATATTCTGCCGCCGCGTCCCTTAAATACTTTTCCTTAAGCGAAGCCAGCGCGATAAGGGTTATCTTCATCATATCACGGTCACCCTGTTGTCCGTTGGCGCGGCAACGCTTAAAAGAAAGTCCCTGCCGTTTTTAGCTCCAATATCCGCAAGCGCCGCCTCGGCAGACGAGAGGGCAAGCAAAGGGGTATTGTTTTTTTGGCTTAAATGCCCTAAAATAAAACGGTTTGTACCCGAGTTTAAAAGACCTGCAAGCTCCGCGGCGCAGGCGTTGTTTGAAATGTGCCCCTTTTCGGACATTATACGCATTTTAAGCTCGGGAGGATAAGGGCCCTTATTCAGCATTTCCACATCATGGTTTGATTCGATTAAAACAGCGTCGCTTCCCTTTACGGCGTTTCGCACCTTATCGGTCACAACCCCCAAATCGGTGCAGACCGAGATTTTCTTGCCGTCGGGCATTAAAAAGCTATATCCGCTTGAGCCCTCGCAGTCGTGGCTTGTTCCAAAGCGGGAGATAAGCGTTCCGTTATATTCAAAGGGTGTTTCGCTGTCTATTACCTCTGTCCTTGTGCCCGCGGGGAGCCTGTCGGCAGCAATAAGTGCTTCAAGGGTCTTTTCCGAGGCGATAACCTTAAGACCTGTTTTATTAAGCAGCGGCTTTAAGCCCTTAATATGGTCAAAATGCTCGTGGGTGATGAATATTGCGGAAATCTCCGAGAGTGCTCCCCCCGCCTTTTCAAGAGCGGCGGTAAGCGAACGCAGGGACGCGCCGGCGTCAACTAAAAAAGAGCCCGCCGAACCCGCGATATATGTACTGTTGCCTGTTGAGCCGCTGAAAAGCGGACATATTCTTGACATTTGTATTTCTCCCTAACAAAAACGGATCGGCAAAGACCGACCCGTAAAATCCAACCCTTTACGCCTGTTTAAGCGCAACCGTATTATCAAAAATCGGAACTCTTTTTATATCAGCCCCGAGAGCGGAAAACTTCTCGACAACATCCTCATAACCGCGGTCTATGTGGTCTATTTCCTCAATCTCGGTAGTGCCTTCGGCGGCAAGTCCCGCAATTATCATTGCCGCGCCCGCCCTTAAATCAACGGCGCGCACAGGAGCGGCGCTAAGGGCCTTAACACCCGTTATGACCGCCATTTTGCCGTCCACCTGAATATCCGCCCCCATAAGGGTTAATTGGTCAACATATCTGAAGCGGCCGTCCCAAACCCCCTCGGTTACAATGCTTGTACCGTCGGCAAGGCTTAATACTGTTGCCATTTGGGGCTGCATATCGGTAGGAAAGCCGGGGTGCGGCATTGTTTTAACATTGCATTTATGGGGTCTGCCTGTCATCTGAACGCGAACCGACTCGTCATACTCGGTGATTTTAGCGCCCGCCTCCGCAAGCTTTGCTATAATTGATTCAAGGTGCTTAGGCGTTACATTGGTGACTAAAATATCACCCCTTGCGGCAACCGCCGCCGCCATATAAGTGCCAGCCTCAATCTGGTCGGGAATTATACTGTAGGATGTGCCCGAAAGGCGACTCACTCCGTGAATTTTAATAACACCGGTACCCGCTCCCATAATATTAGCGCCCATAGAATTAAGGAAGTTGGCAAGATCCACTATGTGCGGCTCTCTCGCGGCATTTTCGATTACGGTGAGACCCGCCGCCTTAACCGCGGCAAGCATAATATTAATCGTGGCGCCCACCGACACAACATCAAGGTATACCGAGCAACCCGTAAGCTTTTTTGCTTTAGCGTCCACCATACCGTTTTCTATGGTCATTTTAGCGCCCAAAGCCTCAAAGCCCTTAATATGCTGGTCGATAGGACGAACGCCGAAGTTACAGCCCCCCGGAGGCGCAACCCTCGCCCTATTCATTCGTCCGAGCAGTGCGCCTAAGAAATAGCTTGAAGCGCGCATACCCTCCGCCATCTTCTTTGAAACAACAAAGGAGTTGACATGCCGAGGGTCTATTTCCACAGTGGACTTATTTATAGGCTTTATCTGTGCGCCTAAGGCTTGCATTGCCTTAAGTATGGTCGCGACATCGGATATATTAGGAAGATTTTCAATCACGCAGGGCTCGTCGGTCAGCAGGACAGCCGGAAGAATAGCCACAGCGGCGTTTTTCGCGCCGCTTATGCGAACCTCTCCCTTAAGAGGCTTGCCGCCGTTTATTACGAATTTATCCAAATAAGGCACTCCCCGTCAAAAATAATCGTTAACTGTTGTTATTAGTTTAACCCGTACCTAAAATATTATAAACGCATTTTAACGCTTTGTCAATTTGTATTTAAGAAATGTGTTGCCGCGTTCGGTCAAAAATACCTGCAAGCGGGCTTTGTTGCGCGGTTTTTGTAAAAAATTTTTTTCAAAAATAACGAACACGAAAATATGTTTTCCGTGTTCGCCGTAAGCTTAGTTGATTTTTCCGTAAAGGGGCATATCGCTGTCACGCTTGGGCTCCCTTGCGGGAGCGTCTGATGAAGGCTTTTGGGGAGCGCGTCTGCGTGAATAGCCGTCGCGTCTGCCGTTTTCCCGTCTCGGGGGACGGATATCTCCGCCCTCCACTGCGATTACAACCCGCCTTGAAGAGCCCTCGCCGAAGGAGTTTGAAACAACCCCGTCAAGTCCCTGAACCGCTGTGTGAATAATTCTGCGCTCATAGGGATTCATAGGCTCAAGACTGCGGCTTTTGCCTGTTTTAAGCACCTGTGCCGAGACCCGCTTTGCAAGGCTTTTAAGGGCCTCCTCCCGCTTTTCGCGGTAATTGCCTATATTAATTGCCACCTTGTAATAGCCGCCGCCGTTATTCGCGGCAAGACCTGTAAGGTACTGTATTGAATCAAGGGTTTCACCCCTGTGGCCTATAACAGCGCCGAGTCCCTCTCCGTCAAGCTCGATAAGGGCGGCGTTTTCCTTTTCCGCCACCTTCATTTTAATCTCGGTACAGCCGAGACCCACGAGTATAGCGTTAAGATACGCAACTGCCTTGCCCGCCTTTGAATCGGCGGGAACCTCTGAGGCGTCTATTGCCTCGCCGTAGCCGTCGTGTATATCATACTTTTTCGGCTGTGAAGCCGGCTCTTCTTGCTTGCTCTGCGGCTTTGCGGCTTCGGTCCTCTGTGCCGCGGGCTTATTTTCTTTCTTTTGAGCCTTGGGCGCGGGTTTCTTCTGTGCTTTCGGCTTTTCATCGGGAAGCTCTATAAACACCCTTACTTCTGCCTGACGGCCGCCGAAAAGGCCTAAGGTTTTCTTTTTTGGGGTTGCGATTACTTCAAACTGTATATCCGCTTCCTCGGAAGCGTTAAGCTCTGCGATTGCTTTTTCCTTTGCCTCGGCTATAGTGCTACCGAAGCCTCTTGCCTCTTTAATCAAGAGATAACCTCCTTCGTCTTATTCATCGGCGTTTTCGCCGTTAAGCTTTGCCTGACTGATTTTCTTGATTTGAGTTTCCTCAAAGTCACATTCCTTGTTTAATTCCTTAAGCCGCTCTCTGGAGAGCATTTTGTGCGGGCCGTAAAACTGCTGAACGGCGAGTTGAATAAAGCCGCCGATAAGCGAGGAGCACGCCCAGTAGAAGGTAACGCCGCCCGGCAGAGAAAATCCGATGAACAGCGATATTAAGGGCATTGAAAGCATCATACCCATCATATTAGGCGCATCGGGATTAAGCTTCTTTTGCATCATAGTAGAAAGCACACTTGTGAGCATTTGCGCCAAAAACGCTATGATAGGCATCGCCCAGATAGGCTGTGCGTCGTGAAAAATATCAAAGGAAAATTTCGGAGTTTGGGTAAGGTCAATCCCGAATAAATTGAAATTTAAGTTGCCGAGCTTGCTTGCGATTTCGGGGATATTGAGGGTGCCGTTGCCGACCGCCTCAATAATCTGAAGCTCGCCCCTTGCGTTAGCCGCAATGCCTAACTGATTTGCCGCGTCGGTAATTACCGCTTTATCAACATGAAGAAGATAGGTAAGCGGCGACATAATCAGCCAGTAAATGCTCATCATAATCACAAGGCGTACAATCATAGGCAGACAGCCGCCCGACATAGAGACATTTTCCTCTTGGTAAAGCTGCTGCATAGCCTCGCTGTACTTCTGCTTATCGTCGCCGTAGCGCTTTTTAAGCTCGTCAAGCTTGGGCTTGATTCTTGTCTGCTGAACAGATGACTTTTGGCTCTTAATGGTAAGGGGTATAAAAGCTAAGTTTGCCAAAAGGGTAAAAACAAAAACAGACGCGGCAAAATTACCGCCGAAAAGCCCCGCCAAAAATTCAAGCACCCAGCCTAAGGGTATATTGATGATATTAAATAATGTTTGCATTTATGCACCGTCCATTCGCGCCGTATTATACGGCAACGGTTATTTTTAAATTAATTTTTTCGGTTTTTGCCGCGGCTTTTTTCGGGAACGGGGTCATAACCGCCCTTGCAAAGGGGGTTGCACCTTAAAATTCTCCAAATACTCAGCGCCGTCCCGACAAACGCCCCCCGTTTTTGTATCGCCTCAATCGCGTAGGCGGAGCAGGTGGGGGTAAAACGGCAACAGGAAATCTTGCGCGGCGAAATGTTTTTTTGATAAAATCTAATTAATCCTATCAGCAGCCTGCTCATTTTCTTTTGTTTCGCTCCATATGTCCGCCGACCTTAAAAGCGCCCTCATAGAAGCCGCGGCGGCGGTGCTTTTGATATCAAGTATCCGCGTTCTCGCAACTATTACAAAATCGTACCCCGAGGGAATATTCGGCAAACAATCCCTAAACGCGGCGGTGATAACCCGCTTTGCACGGTTGCGCTTTACCGCACAGCCGAGCTTTTTGCTTACAGTTATCCCAAGCCTTATACCCCTACGGTTTTTTACTGCATAGATTACAAAATAAGGTGAAACATAGGATTTCCCCTTTTTATAAGCCCGGCGGAAGCTGTAATTCTCTTTCAGTTTTATTATACTGTTCATAGCCTTACGCCTCCACGGCTTAATAAAAGGAAAAGCCACATTAAAGTGGCTTTAGTATGTCAACTGCTTTCTGCCCTTTGCTCTGCGGCGCGCCAGCACCTTGCGGCCGTTAGCGGTTGCCATTCTCTTTAAAAAGCCATGCTCCTTTTTTCTGTGGAGCTTCTTAGGCTGATATGTCCTTTTCATTTACGAACCCTCCTTATAAAACACATTGCGGTTATTTAGACTAATATGAAGTCTCAAGATAATTCAAGTCATAACCTATCGATTTTAGATTATAACCCAAATTCTATGCATATGTCAACAAAAATATTTTAAATCAAGCAAATTTAATAAAATTTTTTATACTCTGCTGTATAAAATTTCGGCTTTGCCGGAGATTTTAACCTCTAAATCAGCGGGTATAAAGATACTTCCGCCTTTTTTTGCCGAAATGCTGCCGCCGTCCCAAGCTACATTAAGCTCGCCCTTAAGGACAAGAAGCGAAATAAAGCTGTCGCCAAGGGAAAGCTCTGTTTCCCCGTCAAGGGACAAAAGCTCGGCGGTGAACAAATCGCAGGAGGCGAGCTTCCTTACACTTCCGAAATTCTCTTGCCTTGTTTCACCCACATTGCCGTAAGGAACAGACGGCTGTGTGCGGCTTGTAACCTCAAGCGCCTTTTCAATATGTAAAGGACGGGGCTTGCCGTCGGCACCGAGTCTTCCGTAATCCGAAACGCGGTAGGTGGTGTTTGAATTCTGCTGAACCTCGGCTATTAATATCCCCGCGCCTATCGCGTGGAGCGTGCCCGCCGAGATAAAGAAAACATCGCCCTTATGAACAGGAACATAGTTGCAGATTTCCTGTAGGGTATTGTCCTTAATCCTGCGCTCAAGCTCCTCCTTTGAAACCTCGCGGTTAAAGCCGTAGATAAGCTCGGCACCCTCGTCGCAGTCAACAACATACCACATCTCGGTCTTGCCGAACTCCCCCTCCTTTTCAAGGGCGTACTTATCGTCGGGGTGAACCTGAACCGAAAGGCGATCCTTGGCGTCAATAAGCTTTATTAAAAGGGGGAAATACGGAAACGCCGCCGCCTTTTTACCTATCGCCTTATCCCCCCAAAGCGCAATTACCTCTGCAAGAGTTTTTCCCGCAAGGGAGCCGTTTTCTACCGTATCCGCGCCGTCCTTATGGCAGGAAAGCACCCACGCCTCGGCGGCTATGTCCTTATCGGTCTCATATTTATATTCGGTTTTAAGCCTTGTTCCGCCCCAAAGGTAATCCTTCACGGCGGGCTTTAACAATAACGGATACATAAATTTTGCTCCTTATATATTTTTTGATAATTATAACACATTTTTACAAAATATCAAGAATCCTTATTGACATCAAAATCAGGAAGTGCTAGTATATGTGAAAAGGAGGAGGATACCTATGAAATATGAAGTTTTACATTTAAAGGATTATTACCCGTTTTTGGGTGAAGATAACTGCGACCCGACGGTTGAAGCTTATCTTCCCTACAATATGACCGAGATGCACCGTGAAAAGGACAAAAGACCCTGTATGATAGTCTGCCCCGGCGGAGGGTACGCTTTTTGTTCCCAGCGCGAGGCTGAGCCTATCGCTTTGCAGTTTTTACCGCAGGGCTACAATGTGTTTACAATTACATATTCGGTTGCTCCCCACCGCTTCCCGACACAGCTTCGCGAGGTTGCGGCGTTAATGGAGCTTATCTACAAAAATGCGGAGACTTGGAAC
Organism: Acutalibacteraceae bacterium; assembly: GCA_036308615.1. Lineage (GTDB taxonomy): Bacteria > Bacillota > Clostridia > Oscillospirales > Acutalibacteraceae > UBA737. The sequence goes on from JAXJVI010000182.1 coordinate 8,742, forward strand.
TGCGATACCGAAAAAATCGCGATAATCGGCTTCTCGGCGGGCGGTCACCTTGCCGCCCACTATTCGACAATGTTCGATTGTAAAGAAGTAAGGGAGGTTTTCCCGGAAAGCAAGAGCGTTAACGCCTCTGTACTTTGCTATCCTGTAATCAGCGCTGTCGGCGGTCACATCGATAGCTTTCACAACCTAATTGGCAAGCAGGATATTTCCCCCGAAGAAACGGAATATTTCTCCTGCGAAAAGAATGTTAAGGACACCACTCCCCCCGCCTTTATATGGCATACCGCAGAGGATACCTGCGTACCCGTTAAGAACAGTCTTATGTATGCAGGGGCGCTGAGCGCGCACAAAGTTCCGTTTGAGCTTCACATTTATCCCTTCGGCGCCCACGGCCTTTCCACGGGAGACGCGCAAACCAACGACAATATGAACGATAGAACCAAGCATATAGGTAATTGGCTTACAAGCCTTGAAAAATGGCTTAAATTAATCGGTTTTACAAGGAGCTAAAGTATTTCTTTTAACTCTTCAAGGGACGAAATTTCATATTTTGAAAAATATTTCGCCGAAAGACGCGCGGGATTGTACCAGCAGGTATCAATTCCCGCGTTTTTTCCGCCTAAAATATCCGAGCTTTGGGAGTCCCCTATAATAAGGATTTTTCCTCTGTCCTTTTCGGGAATATGTGCAATAATATAGTCAAAATACTCCCTTTCGGGCTTTTGATAACCCGAGTCCTCCGAGACAAAAACCCCGTCAAAAAAAGGCGCTAAGCCCGAGCCGTTTATACGGCGGTACTGGGTTAGGGAAAGCCCGTTTGTGGTGGCGTAAAGCTTATAGCCCTTATCGCGGAGATAGCCGAGAATGCGGAAGGCGCCCTCAACGGTAAAATATCCCTCTGAAAGACCCCTGCAGTACTCCTCAGAGAGTGCAAAGGGGTCTCCTTTACATCCTAAAACCTCTAAAAGCCTTTTAAACCGCCCCACAAAAATATCGCTTTTAGGTATTTCGCCCCGTTCAAAGCTTTCCCAAAAGCCTTTGTTTATTTTTGAATAGGTGCTGACGGCATCGTCGTCAAAGGGCATAGAGTTATTTTTAAGCACCTTTCTTATAGCATGAGCCTCTGCCTTCTTAAAATCAAGCAGGGTATCGTCAAGGTCAAAAAACAGGGAAGTATAGCTCATCACAGCGATTTTACAAGCTCCTTAAGGTAATTCTTTAGCTCTTCCTTGATTTCGGGGTGATTAAGCCCCACCTCTATATTTGCCTTTAGCATACCGAATTTATTTCCCATATCATAGCGCACGCCGCTGAAATCAACGCCTATCATACCGTACTTCACCGCAAGCTCGCGCATAGCGTCGGTAAGCTGCAGCTCGCCGCCCACGCCTAAGGGGGTGCGCTCTAAAATGCTGAAAATTTCGCTGTCCAGCACACAGCGGCCTAAGATGGAGTAATTTGAAAATTTCTTGTCAAGGCTGGGCTTTTCGATCATATCGCTTACCGCGAAATTTTTACCGTCAAGCTCCTCTACCTTAAGGGAGCAGTACTTAACAACAAGCTCATCAGGTACTTCTTTTATACCGACAACGCTTTTGCCGTATTTTTCGTAGGCCTCGCAAAGCTCCCCTATAGCCGGAATTTCACCTACTATAACATCATCGCCGTAGAGCACCGCAAAGGGCTCGTCTCCCACAAATTTCTTGGCACGGAGCACCGCGTCGCCGAGACCTCTGGTTTCCTTTTGGCGTATAAAGTATATATTAGCCAGATTTGCAACCTTGTTAAGGGTTTCCAGCATCTCGGTGTTGCCCCGTCTTTCAAGCATTGCCTCAAGCTCTATTGAATGGTCAAAATGGTCCTCTATAATACCCTTGCCGCGGTTGGTGATTATGAGAATATCGGTTATTCCCGCATTTACCGCCTCCTCCACGATATACTGTATCGCAGGCTTATCGACAATGGGGAGCATCTCTTTAGGCATGGCTTTAGAAGCGGGAAGCACCCTTGTGCCAAGTCCCGCTGCGGGGATAATTGCTTTTTTAATTTTCATAATTATTCCTCTTTTCTGTTTTTATATTGCAGAAAGTACAACCATAACGGTAGAGGCAATATTTTCAATAACTATCATTGAAATAATGCCTACTGCGAGCATACCGCCCGAGACTCCGCCTAAAGAAGCAAGCCCCATTCGGTAATATCTTTGGTCAATTCCGTTTTGTATAAAACCCTTTATCGACTTGACGCAATGATTTTTATAGGCATAAAATCCGAAAAGACCTGTAAGCACGCAGGTTGCAAGGCCGGCGATACTGTTAAGCCCCGAGGCCAAAAGGGTGACCGCGGTTTCCTCGCTTTCAATACTTCTAAAGGCGTCAAGCAGAGCGTCGGCGTCCCCCTCGGTTATCGATTCAAAAATACCGCTCATATCCTGAGAGCCGGCATTTAAGGTAAGCGCCGCTTTTGTGAAGCTAAGCACCGTCCCTATTGCGAGAAGTATTAAAGCGATTTTATACATTTTACGGTAAAAGAACCAAATCGCCGCGCCCAAGGGGCCGAAAAGAAAGCCTAAAATAGCGGCAGGCCAGCACCATGACACCTTAGAACGGGTGATTTCCATCTTCATAAATTTAGGCATTATCTCCGCCGACTTCTTCCCCACAAAGAAGGCAACATCCTCGGCAGGAACGCCGTCTATTGCATAAGAGGTGTAGGTATTGTAGGGAGAATAGGGTGCCCCGGCGTAATTAGGCGCTCCGTTCGGAGGGGTATAAGCGCCCGCGCCCGCGTCAAAACTGCCGGTATCGGACCGAGCTTCAGCCTCGTTCCCTATAAACTCCGGCTTTGCTTCGGGTTCAGCCTTCACAAGCGGAGCGCCGCAGTTTTTGCAATAGGTATAATCCCTTTCATTTTCGGTGCCGCATTCTGAACATATTTTTTTATCCATACTACTTCCTCCTATATAAATAC